>CAZFSF010000205.1:0-2501 GCA_964522045.1 uncultured Desulfobacteraceae bacterium | reverse complement strand
GGGCGCATGGCAGTTCTGCGGGGCATTTTCTTCGAAAGCGGAACAGGGGCGCGGTTATGGGAAGGTAGTCAAGACATTTTCCGAGGTTGTATTGGCTATGGGCTATCGTGAGGGAAGAGTTGGTTCCAGCGTTTGTTTCGGTGAAGGGTAGCAAGAGCAAGGAATGCCTCGTCGCCGGCCAGGCTCCAGAACTGGCCGGGGAGTTTGAATCGTCGTTGGTATTGGCTGCATGTGGATTCGATAGCCCCTGAACCAACGGGCTGCCCGATAGCCTTGGCTTTCTTGTAGTCCATGCGATCTTTGTGGTCGGTGAAGTATCCGATTTCGCGCTCAATGGATTCCTGTTGAGTTGCGGTGAATTGGTCGAGCGTTGCGCGCAATCCCTCCAAGCCCTCGATAACATCCAGCGCACCGTCTTTGCGGCGCTTGAGCCAGTTCAAGAAGGGGGTTACCCATTGCTTGGCTTTGTCCGATCCGCGACCGAACAGCTCGTTGGCAAGGTCCCATAGGTGTTCCTTGACATGATACATGTCCACCCGCTGGGTTGCACCCTTGAAACGATCATCGGCAATGTTCCAGATCCAGACGGCACCGTCGGCCAGGACCAGTGTGTGTTCGGCCTGAAGCAAGCCGCATTGGATCGTCTCGGTGTAGAGTTGGGCACGGAATTCATCCAGTCCGGCGCGGGTGGCTACATAGCCGCGTTCGGCAATAACGGGACGGCCTGTGGCGGTTGTGCCACGTTGATCCAAACGGAAAGTGGTGGCCGTGTACACCCAGTGCCACCGTTTGGTGTCCTCGCCGGCATCCCGCAGTTTCTTGGTTAAACCCCAGTTGTCACGTTCACGGATATTCCAAGCATCGATTTCAATGACGAGGGTAAACGGAGTCGACGGGATTACTGCACGGGCAGCCAACTCAGAGACACCATCAAGCGTTTTGCTCAATGCTACGTCTCCATCCCGCAAAACCAAGGCCCGTTCGCCTTGGCGACGGGCCTCACGATGAAGGCTTGAAGGGTCCAGGTCGATGCCTGTTATGCGTCGGACGTCTTCCTGTGCCTGTCCGGCCGGCGCCCGCAACGCGGTAAGCGCGCAGATTTCCTGTACGCGAGGTGAGGCGGGGGCACGGCTCTGCAGGCCCAAAGTGATATCCGCCGGATAAAGGTATTCTCCGCATTTGCTGCACGAGCCATAGCTACGGGTGAATCGAACAAGGCCAAAGGTGCTGTTGACCCGGCGGGCACGATGGTGTTCTTCAATATTCAGCACTTCCTCGCAATGCGGACAAAGTAACTTCTCTCGGTTGGCAGCCTCCTGCACCAGCCGTTCCAATACCTGCCTGCGACACTCCAGGCTCACCCGATCGACAATCTTCTCCATAACTCCCATCCCGACGGACTCCTCTAGCAGTTCCGATGCCGCCTCATAGAGCCAGTCGACCACATCCGTTTCGCTGATCATCAGCCACCTCGCTTTTTGGGGTTGACTTACCGGCTATGCTATATATCATAGCCGACATGAACACTACAAAAGCTCTCGCCAAATTGCAAACGGAAATTTGCGCCGTTCGACAGGCGCTACTGGAACTCGGGCCAATGCACCCGGGAAGTGTCTCGATGCAGTATCAGGTCTGTGGCCGAACCGGCTGCCGATGCATGGATCCGGACCATCCGCAACGTCATGGTCCATATCACAAGCTTGCCTACGTCCATCGCGGCAAACCTGTCTGTCGCTTCGTTCGGGCCGACTGCGCCGATGAGATCAAACAACGCCTCGCCACCTACAAGACTTTCCGCAAGCTCATCGATCGGTGGATCGAGTTGTCTATCCAACAAGCCCGTATCCAGTTCTTCACTCTGCCCAACAAGCCAAAACCCAAGCACCACACGACCGCCTCCTCGCAGCAATCACGTCGAAAGAAGAAACAAAGATAGCCTTCAGCCCTCACTCACAGAGAAAATGCCCCGCAGAACTGCCATGCGCCCGGGCTTTATCTTCCCGGGGATTGTGCTCCGTTATGCCTTATTCTCCAGCCGCCTCGTTCACAATTGCCTTGATATCGTTCTCCACATCCTGCGCAATTGAGGCAAGTTCGGGTGTTTCGAACATGCTCAAAACGGCTGTCGGCAAGAGGGTCGACACGGTAGTCCGGCCTGTCCCTTCTTATTCCGCTCCCCCCACGGGGACGGCGCCCGGCCAGCCCCAAGGCATTGCCCAGGCCAGAACGCGGCCGTTGAGCGATACGATATACCAATAGCCGGAGTTTTTGTCAAAGACGGCGAGATCCGCCGTGCCGTCGCCGTCGTAGTCTCCGGATACGGGAACGGCACCGGGCCAACCCCATTGAACGGCCCAGGCCAGAACATTTCCGGGAATATCCCGAATGTACCAGGTGCCGGAGTAACTGTCGAAGACGGCGAAATCGCTCACGCCGTCATCGTTGTAATCTCCGGATACGGGAATTGCGCCGGGCCAACCCCATTGAATGGCCCAGGCCAG
>CAZFSF010000204.1:0-2537 GCA_964522045.1 uncultured Desulfobacteraceae bacterium | reverse complement strand
TTTGAAAAACGCCCCCTTTTGGCCAATCTCGGCGTCAGACTCAAATTTCAATCCTCGAAATATTAAATATATTCCTATGGTTGAAATTTTCGCCTTCCTTGATCTTGACCAAAATTGAACATTTTTCAAAGGTCTCATGTCGATGGTGTAAAAAAAATACTTGATATCTGTTTCAGCATTGGATATACTAAAAAATTCTAAAGATTTAGATATCGAAGGAGACATCCAAATGGCAAAGGTATGCGAAATCTGCGGCAAAAGGCCCGTAACAGGATATAATGTCAGTCACGCCCATAATAAGACCAAAAAGCGCTGGTACCCCAATCTTCAGAATGTGAGATGTATCAGAAATGGCCAGACAGTAAAGATAAAGGCATGCACAAGCTGTATCAGGTCTGGCCTGGTTGTGAAGCAGTCAAAGGTCAGGTATCAACCAGCCACTTAGATCCTCTCCACGATTAACACGTTCCTCACCTTTTTGATGGCGCTCATAATATCCTGCATCTGTTTGTAGCTTTCCACCTCGATGGTAAAAAACGAGATGCCTTTATTGTCCACCGTGGTCTTGATTTCGGCATGGATGATATTGGCATCCTTCTGGGTTAAAATCATACTTATATCAGCCAAGATTCCCTTTCTTTCTACAGTGGTTACCCTCAGTGTGGCAGTATATACCTCTTTTTCAGCAGGGTCCCACGACACCGGCACCAGTCTGTCGGACTCGGCGTTTTTGATGTGTCTGCAAGTTTTCTGGTGAATTGTGATGCCGCGACCGCGAGTGATAAACCCAATTACCTGTTCTCCAGGGAGTGGGTGGCAGCATTTGGCAAAACGGAGCAGCATATCACTTACGCCGTCCACCTTGATCCCGCGCCCTTCCTTAGGCCGGAAAAAACGGTCTACCACTTTGGTGACTAGCCCTTGCGACTTGGTTTTTTTGATGCCTAACTTGGGCTTTAGCCGCCCAACTATCTGCCTTGGTGATACCTTACCGAAACCAACCTGTGCGGCTAAATCTTCAGATGAATTAAAAGAAAGCTCTTTGGCTACGGCCGAGATCTGTTCACTCTTAAAGATGTTGGTCTGAGGGAGTCCCTCCTGCTGAAGGGTCTTTTCCAGGATGCTTTTCCCTAAGCTGATGCTTTCCTCTCTCTCCTCTGTTCTTATCCATTGCCGTATCTTGGTTTTTGCCCTCGGTGTTTTTACAAATTTTAACCAGTCTTTACTTGGGTGCTGCTTTGGAGACGTAATGATTTCTACAATATTTCCGTTTTTGAGCTGGTATCGGAGGGGGACCATTCTGCCGTTTATCTTGCCCCCCATACATTTCTTTCCTATTTCCGAGTGTATGCCGTATGCAAAATCGATTATTGTTGCCCCCTTGGGGAATGCCTTTACATCTCCCTTTGGTGTAAAAACGTAAACCTCATCAGGAAAGAGATCCATTTTGACAGACTCTAAGAATTCCCGGGGATCCTGGAGGTTTTTCTGCCAATCCAAGAGTTGCTGTAGCCAGACAAACTGTTTATCGTCGGCCCTGGTTGCAATTGACCCCTCCTTATACTTCCAGTGGGCTGCAATGCCCGATTTTGCCACCCTGTTCATATCCCATGTCCTGATCTGGATCTCCATCCTCTGTCCAAGAGGACCGATCACTGTTGTATGAAGGGACTGATACATGTTTGCCTTTGGCACAGATACATAGTCTTTGAATCTCCCCTGGACCGGTTTCCAAACAGAATGGACGTGCCCCAAGACCTCGTAGCATTCCTTAATGGAATTGACGATAACCCGAAATGCCAAAATATCGTAGACCTGGTTGACTGTGAGGTCCTGGTCCGACATCTTTTTGTATATGCTGTAGAAGTGCTTTTGTCTGGCCTTGACTGTACCCTGGATGTTAAATTCTGCTAATTTGGCTGAAAGATCCCTTTTGACCTCATCCATGAATACACTCATCTCGTCCCTTCTCTGTGCGGTGGCATCCTTGATGTTGGCATAGATCTCGGGTTCTAAGTAAAAGAGGCATAGATCTTCCAGGCTCGATTTGATCCAGTTAATACCCATCCTCCCAGCTAAGGGCGCATAGATGTCTAAGGTTTCGGTTGCTATGAGCCTCTGTTTTGCTTCTGGTTGGAAACCTAAGGTCCTCATATTATTAAGGCGATCGGCCAATTTGACGAGGATTACACGGATATCAGAAGACATGGCGAGGATCATCTTCCTCACGTTCTCGGCTTGACGCTGCTCACGATTCACAAAGTGCATTTTGCCTATTTTTGTGACGCCGTCCACGATATTGGCCGTTTCTTCGCCAAAAAGATCTCTTATTTCAGTTAACTCGGCATCGGTATCTTCGATAACATCATGCAGCAGGCCGGCGGCAATGCAGATCACATCCATTTTGAGCTGGGCAAGGATGTAAGCGGCTTCTAAGGGATGAGAAAGATAGGGCTCTCCCGAAAGGCGGATCTGGCCCTGGTGAACCTTGGCCGAGTAAACATAGGCCTTTTCTATCAGTTCGATATCTGCTTTTG
>CAZFSF010000203.1:0-2561 GCA_964522045.1 uncultured Desulfobacteraceae bacterium | reverse complement strand
TGCTGGAAGGCATGGCCGATGTGTTGAGCTATTATAATGTTGTCAACGAATTGATCACCAAAAGGCTGGAACTTCTCCGGCTCAAGCAAAGCCTTATGGATCAAAACATCGCCTTGGAGATTGCGGCGGGCCGGTATCTGGGTGGGGAGGAAGCGAAGGGGGTGCGAAATTGAAACGGACAGGCTGGATTTTTCTTGTCATAGTGGTCGTGGTTCTTGCGTTGGCAGGCGGCTACTGGCGATTTTATTATAGCGCAAAACAGATATCCGAGAAGGATCGTCCCCCTTTGCGGCCTGCAGCAACGAGTGAGGTCGTGGCTTCTGTAAAGATCGTTTCCATCCGGGAAGGGGCCATCAAAGAGCATATCCAGGTTTACGGAAAAATCGTTCCGGCGCCGGGGGCAACGCAGACGGTTTCGGTCCCCTTTGAAAGCCGGGTCCGGCATATCATGGTCAGCTCCGGGCAGGAAGTGATGAAAGGAGGTAAACTCCTTGAAATCGAACCCAGCCCGGATACCCATCTCAAGTTCGAGCAGGCCAATAACGCCTATGAATCGGCCAAACAGAACCTTGAACACAGGCGTCAACTCTTCAACCTCAAATTGGCCACCAATAAACAGGTCCTGGATGCGAAGCAGGCATTGAATCTGGCCCGATCGGATCTCGAAAGCCTTAAGAAGCGGGGCGTCGACGGCAAACGGGGTATCCGCGCCAATACAGGAGGCCTGATCCAGAAGGTCTTTATCCAGGAGGGGGCCATTGTTCCCGCCGGAGCGCCCCTTGTGGAGATCATTTCCCAGAACCGTCTCGAAGCTCGATTGGGGATCGAGCCGGAAAACAACCGTCAAGTGAAGCCGGGCCAGGCCGTCTCGCTTAGCCGTGTGGAGGTGCCCGACGCCGAGAGCTTTACAGGGAGCGTGCGTGAGGTCTCCCGCGCGGTCAACCCTGCCACGCTTTTAGTGGATGTCTTTGTTTCATTCGCCCCGACAGCGAATATTCTTCTTGGTGAGGTTGTTTTGGGGAAAATAGTCGTTACGTCCGCCAGGGGCCTGATTGTCCCGCGAAGCGCCGTGCTGCGCGAAGGGGATCAGAATATCCTCTTTACGGTAAAAAACGATCATGCGGTAAAACACAGGGTGAAGATCGGTCTTGAAGACCAAAAGGAGATCCGGATCACGGGCACCGACCTTCAACCCGGAGACCCCGTGGTTGTCTTGGGAAATTATGAATTAGCGGATGGCATGGCGGTCCGCACAGAGGTTTCCCCATGACCGGTAAGAGATGGATGCAGACACATTCCCGTTCAATCCTTTTCTTTATCGTCGTCCTCGCTCTCGGTGGGGCGGCCGGCAGCTTCAAGCTCCCGGTGGCCCTTTTTCCCCATGTGGATTTCCCCAGGGTGGTGGTGACCCTTGATGCGGGGGACCGCCCGGCCGAGCAGATGGCCATTGAAGCGACCTGGCCCGTGGAAGAGGCGGTCCGGGCGATTCCCGGCGTGCGCAGTGTGCGCTCCACCACCAGCCGGGGGAGTGCCGAGATCTCCATTAATTTTGATTGGGGCGAGGACATGGTTTCGGCTACCCTACAGGTGGAATCCGCCATTAACCAGGTCCTTTCCAGCCTGCCCCCGGGAACCGTCTTCCTGGTGCGCCGCATGTCGCCGACCATCTTTCCCGTATTGGCCTACAGCCTGACCTCTGATACCCATTCACTGGTAGAACTGCGTGACATCGCATTGTACCGGTTGCGACCCCTGCTATCGACCGTAAAGGGCGTGGCGAAAATCGGCGTTCAGGGAGGGGCCCAGTCAGAATACCGGGTAACGGTGGACCCGGCCCGTCTCGCGGCCTACGGCCTTTCGCTAAGCGATGTGGCAAAGTCCGTTTCCGGTGCCAATGTCATTACGGCTGTCGGCCGCATGGAAGACCACTATAAACTCGACCTGGTGGTTTCCGACACCCGGTTTCGCGATATGGGAGAGATCAAGAAGACCATCCTTCGTTCCGGTGAAAACGGTCTGGTGCGTCTGGACGATATTGCCGCCGTGAGTCGCAGTACGGTACCCCAGTGGACCCGGGTCACCGCGGACGGGCACGATGCGGTGCTCTTTCAGATCTATCAGCAACCGAGAGGCAATACCGTACAGATCGCCCGGGATGCAAAAAGGAAGCTTGCCGGGTTCCGCGGTCACTTACCATCGGGGGTCAAGATTGCCAACTGGTATGACCAGAGTGAACTGATCCTTTCTTCCGCCGGAAGTGTACGGGATGCCATTCTGATAGGGGTATTTTTTGCCGTTTTTGTTCTTTGGGTTTTCTTGCGAAACGTGAAAATGACCCTGATTGCCGCGGTGACGGTTCCGTGTGTGTTAGCCGGCACTGTCCTGCTGCTATACGCCCTGAATATGAGTTTCAATATCATGACCCTGGGGGGGATGGCGGCCGCGGTGGCCCTCATCATCGATGATATGATCGTGATGCAGGAACACATTGTCCGTAGATTGCGTGAACTCCCCGGTGAACACCATGGCCGGGTGATGCTGGCTGCACGGGAGTTCACCCG
>CAZFSF010000202.1:0-2600 GCA_964522045.1 uncultured Desulfobacteraceae bacterium | reverse complement strand
GACACCCCTGGTAAGTGGCGGGAGCGTGGTAATGCCCCACAAGTTCAGAACCAGCGCCTTCTGGGAACTCATTTCAGCATATGGTTGCACATGGTTCAGCGTTGTGCCAACCATAATCTCCTACCTGACAAGCGGGACGGATATTGAGGGAAAAAATCTAAAACTGGATCAACTCCGTTTTGGCCGTTCTGCCTCTTCCGCCCTGCCGCCATCGCTCCACAAGGAGTTTGAGGAAAAGTTCAAGGTTTCTATTGTTGAAACAATGGGCCTGACAGAAACAGCAGGGCCGGTCTTTTCCAACCCCATGGACCCATCCAAGAGGAAATACGGATCTCCCGGTCTTGCATTGGGCAATAAGGCCAAAATCATCGATGGGGCAGGCAAAGAACTCCCCCGGGGCACACAGGGGGAAATCATGATCCACGGTGATAATGTGATGAAAGGGTACTACAAAGCCCCTGATAAAACCGCAGAGGCCTTAGAACCGGACGGATGGCTCCGCACCGGTGACATAGGATATCTGGATCAAGACGGATTCGTTTTTGTGATAGGCCGGCTCAAGGAACTCATTATAAAAGGGGGAGAAAACATTGCGCCAAAGGAGATTGATGAGGTCCTTTATAAACACCCGGCGATCCTTGATTCAGCGGCAGTGGGGATTCCTGATGATGTTTACGGAGAGGAGATCATGGCCTGCGTAACACTTAAACCAGGAAGCAAGGCTAGTGAACAGGAACTCCAAAACCATTGTCTTGAAGAGTTGGGTAAATTCAAGACCCCCAAGGTAATCAAAATCATGGATGAGCTTCCAAAAGGGCCATCGGGGAAAATTCAACGGCTGAAGCTTCCTAAACTCGTAAAAGGGGTTGGCAAAAGTTGAACAAAGCCAGTTTTTCGGTTTTTTCTACAAAACGGGTCGATTTCTTCAAACGGATGGGATTGAGTTCGTCGGAAATGTTATTCAAGATAAGTTCGTATTGGCCGGCTTAAGACCGGCAGAAAGGGATTATAATTGAAAAATGTATCAGTAAAGTTTCTTGGAAGCGGTGATGCATTTGGAAGCGGTGGGAGATTCCAAACGTGCATTTTCGTGGATTCAGGGGAAACGGGCTTTATATTGGACTGTGGCGCCTCATCTCTAATCGCAATGAAGAGATTCGGAGTGAGTCCATCCGATGTCGGGGCAATACTCATCACCCACCTCCACGGCGATCATTTCGGCGGCATTCCATTCTTCATCCTCGATTCGCAGCTGATCTCACGACGCACCAAGCCATTGATAATTGCCGGCCCCCCAGGACTCAAAGCGCGTATTCATAGGGCTATGGAGGTATTATTTCCCGGATTATCGCAGATAAAACAGAGGTTCCGAATTGAGATTACCGAGCTGCCAGAAAGCGTTCCAACTAAGCTCGGAGCATTGCTCGTAACTCCAGAGCAGGTCACTCACGCGAGTGGAGCACCGGCTTATGCGCTGCGAGTTCAGTTGGCTGGAAAAACCATTGTATACTCAGGTGATACTGAATGGACTGACCACCTGGTAAAAGCAGCGGACGGAGCGGATCTATTCATCTGTGAGGCTTACTTCTACGACAAAAGAATCAAGTTCCATCTGGACTATCAAACCCTGTTGGAACATAGGGCAGAGATTAACTGCAAGCGCATCATCCTTACACATATGAACGAAGACATGCTCGGACAGGTTGGCAGCCTTGGGGTAGAATATGCGGAAGACGGCAAAGTCATAGAGTTATGAGTGGTAAACAGGCTACCCACAGAAGTGCTTCGTTCATCTCTGAACTACATGGCAGTCTCTCTTAAGACTATTCACCAAGTAATCCACAGAATAGCCCACAAGGGCATGATAATCTTCACCTCTAAGCATGGTGGTTTTAAGTTTTTTGAATAGTATCAAACCATGGAGAACAGCCCAGAACATCATTGCAAACTTCCTCGCGTCCACTTCTCTGAAATCGCCGGAGGCAATGCCGGCCTCCACCGTACTCACCAAGAGGGAAATAACCCTGTTACCCCGTTGATCTATCTGCCTCTTGAGGTTCTCATTGAACAACACCCCGGGAGAGGAGAGAAAATAGTTGATGATATCAAAATAGTCCTTGTTCTCCCTGCTGAAATCCAAGTAAACCCGGGCGATGGTTCTGAGCCTTTCTTCAGGACGATTTACTATCTCGAATTTTTTCTTGATCTTATGGTGCAGAAGCTCAATCCCTTCCTCCTGAAGGGCGGCGAATATCTCCTCCTTACTCGCAAAGTAGAAATAGATGGTGCCAACCCCCAATTCTGCATTAGTGGCGATTTTATTGACAGAGGTGGCCTGCAGTCCTTCCGAAAACAACAGAGACCTGGCCGCAGCAAGAATCTGTCTTTTTCTCTCCTCCCTCTCCCTCTCTCTTCTCTCTTTCAGACCCATATGTTCCTACCCTCTATCAGTCCAGTTCGGACCTGAGCTGTCGTGCCATCATCCGTTCGTAAAGGATCGGGAATATCCGACTGATCCAATAACTCATCTTCCCTATGGGGGTCAAAACCAGGAGGTGTTTCCGCCTGATCGCCCCCCTGAAGATGGCCTCTGCCGCCTC
>CAZFSF010000201.1:1197-2620 GCA_964522045.1 uncultured Desulfobacteraceae bacterium | reverse complement strand
CATCAGCACTGACATATCGCCTGAGACCTTGTACTTCTGCTCCATAAACAACTGCTGGCCATCACTCTTTTTGGTCGTAATATCCATCCACACCTCAAAGGGTGTCTCAATGGTCAGGTCCGGATTATCGGCCATTCCCAAATCTGCTTCAAGTTTCCCGTTTTTGATGCTGAGATAACAATTGCCCTCCACCTCGCCTGAAAAGAGGAACTGTATTTTTGCCTCTACATCCCCGGTCTTCTCCTTATTAAATGCCAATCCCATCAAAGCGACAAAGGTTCCAATGGAGTCAGGCCGTGGCACCATCTCTTTGGTTTCAAATTCTTTGGGCGTCACCCCCTCGTCAATGCAGGTCTGCCAGAAAATATTGACAATTGGGGCCATGGTTTCAAAATCAGTAAAAGGATGTTTGATCCGGGCCATGGTCTCTCGAGAAATCGTCATGGACTCAACCAACTCCCGCCCCCCCTGCACCGTGGCATCAAGTATGTCAGCCACTTTTTCCCCTGCATCCGATGGCCTCATACTCTCAGCCGCAGGCCGGTAAATTTCAGCCAACAGCCTGCCATGATAAATGAAGTTCATATAGGATGAAAGCTGATCGAAAACCGATTCCTCCGGAAAGCCCGCAACCGAGAGTGCAACCACAGGCGGTATTTTATGCCGCATGGGGTGCCTTGTAACTCCGTTCCGCAGCTCAAAAAAAGGTTGAAGATCAGGCAAGGTTCGCTCGATAAAAGCCTTCATTTCAGCGTTTACCGTAAAATGATAAAGGGGCGTTGCCAGGACAAGGAGATCGGCATCAAGGTATTTGGGATAAATCTCATTGCTCATATCATCCTTATGGATGCATTTGCCCGGGGTTTTTGTCCAGCAGGTAAAACAGCCGATACAGTTTTTGATATTCTTCTTGTGCAGATTTATGATCTCAACAGCAGCGCCTGCATTGCTCATCCCCTCCACAAGATGATTCAGCATAAGCTCTGTCTTGCTCTGCCCTCCGATTCGCGCGCTTGAATTAATCGCTAATACTTTCATATGATCCTCCATAGCAGTCCCTCCCTCTGAACTTTTCCCTGTAATATTCTAATAATGGCGTGAGATCTCTTTCAGGAAACCTGACATTTTTCAATCTCTCATTGATTTCCGTGTCCCTCAATCTGACATTCAGGCTCCTCTTTGGTATATCGATCTCAATGACATCCCCCTCCCTTATGGCTCCAATCGGTCCTCCATTATAGGCCTCCATCTCAACATGCCCGATGCAGGGTCCTGTAGTGGCGCCGGAAAACCTTCCGTCGGTGATCAAGGCCACCCTTCTATAGCCGGCCCCCTTCAGGGCGTCGGTAGGGGTCAACATCTCCGGCATTCCCGGCGCGCCGGCAGGCCCCTGGAAAGGCAACACGACAACATCCCCCTCGTC
>CAZFSF010000201.1:0-1097 GCA_964522045.1 uncultured Desulfobacteraceae bacterium | reverse complement strand
CCTGCCCTGTCTATATCTGCCATCTCATAAGTCCCTGCAGGGATTATTGAGCATAGATTCGGCGTCTCACGCGAAATCCTGTCAAACAGATCCAGACCTATCTCTATCCCCGCCTCCTTGGCTATGGCCGGTATATGTAAAACAGCATTTGTTGAACCCCCCATGGCCATATCTACCCGGATGGCGTTTTCAAAGGCATTGGGTGTCATGATGCTTCTCGGTCTAACATCTTCCCTGATGAGGTCTACAATCCGCCTTCCCGATTCATAGGCCTCCTTTTTTTTGAGGGGATCGACGGCTAAAGTAGTTGCGCATTTTGTAATTGACATGCCCAATACCTCAGTGACAACCGACATTGTATTTGCCGTATAAAGACCAACGCAAGATCCGGCCCCGCAGGTCATAGAGGGTAGACGACTCTCGGCCTCTTCCGCCGTCATCCTGCCTCCTTTGACCTGGCCAACAAGCCCAAAGCCCTCAATGGGATGGTGTTTCTTCCCTTCCGAAACATTTGCCTTCATAGGCCCACCGGTGAGAATCATAGCCGGCAGATTAAGACGGCCGGCCGCCATCAGCATGCCGGGCGTAATCTTGTCGCAGGCCGTTACACCGACCCACCCGTCCAAGGAATGTGACAGGACCATGATCTCAATATTGTCCGCAATATGATCCCTGCTTGGAAGGCTCAATCTCATCTCCACAAACATGGCAATCCCGTCACAAACACCGGGGACACCCCACTCGAAGGGAACACCTCCAGCATCTCGGATACCTCTCTTTATTTCCCGGGTTAATTCGTTCAGATGAATATGCCCGGGAATGATATTATTATAGCTGTTTGCCACACCGACGAATGGCTTATCCTTATCAAAATCTTCCTCTTTCAGGCCTGCCGACATTAGTAGTGCCCTGTGCGGCAGGGTCTCAACATCTCTCTTTAGTATGTCCGAACGCATATCAAGCTCTCCTCATGACAAAGCCTAAAAGCCATTATTTCCCATCGTTTTTGAGTCCTTCCTTGACCTCATAGAAATGCCCCTTCTCCAAAATGGAAAACTCCTTCCGCAAATTTAATCATACTGCAACTTGCTACTCAT
>CAZFSF010000200.1:0-2648 GCA_964522045.1 uncultured Desulfobacteraceae bacterium | reverse complement strand
TCTAAATATGAACAGAAACTGCCGCATGGTCTTGAATGTGTTAGGGAAAATGAGATCTTCAGTGCTTTCAAGATATTCCTTCTCCCATTCGTATTTCCAGTCCTTGAACTTGTTAGCGACGTGAAAAAGTGCAAAATTGAGAGATCCTGCATTTAATGACGCCAATTCGGGCATTAGTGTAGAAACCACCTGCACCCTTTTCTCCACAGATTCCCCCAATCGGCCCCCTGTTGTGATGCACAGGATTATGTCACACTGTTTCTTTACTTCAGTTGCAATCTTCCTGAAAATATCCTGGTCAGCGTTTGGGCAACCGTCCTTCGGGTCCCTGACATGCAAATGGGCCACTGCGCCCCCAGCTCCATGAACTGCAAGGATTTCATCAATAAGCTGTTCCGGCGTAATCGGCAGATAGGGAGACATGGTCGGCGTATGAATAGCCCCTGGGCCGCTGTAATGATTGCCTTATTTTTCATTTTTTGCATCTATATGAACCTCCTTTTCAATTATTTCCCTGACAAATTCTTCCCCTTCTTCAATACCGGTGACTGCCCAGGTTTCAATTCCCCGAAAACCGCTCAAATCGGCACATGCCGTTCTGCAACCATGCACTGTTAGAATGACGTCGACCCCCTCGCTTTCGGGCAGAACAAAACTGGCCTTTCCCTCTAATCTTTCCCTTATCTGTTCCACGAGGGCCACCCGGTCGTACTCGGGGTTGCAACCGCCACAATATTTGACGCCGACTCTCAACATGGGTTCAAAGTCATTCTTCAATCCCGCAGAGTTTCTTTGCGGCCTTCTGTTTCTCCGGTAAGTTCGCACGCCGGGAAATCATGATTCGTTGTGCCTGGGGTGAACCCGCGCCATGCATTGATTCCGTCAAATAACCTACTGCGGCGGTGCCCAAGGTGATGTTTTCAATCAATCTCAGGATGCGCATCCTGTTTTCGGTGGAAACGTCAGGATTGGCCTTAAAGTACTTTTCTACCCACTTGCCGGTTTCCTCAGATTTGAAGTCCTTTTCAGACGGAAGGGTCACCATTAACCCACCAGCAATATCCTGGGCAAGTCGGGCCATTTCATAAGGAAAACGGGTGACATTCTGTTTGTGTACATTTGCCAGCAGGGTATTGACGCAGTAGGTCCCGCTGGGCTCCTTGCGCCCTTCCGACGCACATGCAATACAACCGCAGAAGAGGGTTTCGTTCAGGTGATTCATCTCAATAATCTTGTCTTTAATGTGTGATGCCCTCGCAACGCCATTATACTCCGCAGCCGTCTGGGCAGCGCCAATCAGGACATCCCCCACACCCACCTTACACGCATAGCTCTGCCGGTGATAAGAGGCAAAGTCCTCAACCAATTGCCCGGCAAAATCATACTCCTTATACATAAAAACACGCTCCCACGGGACAAATACGTCATCAAAAACTACCAGGGCCTCATGCCCGCCGAACATCAGGTTGCCCTGATCCAGGTTCCCGCCCTCCAATTTCCTGGTATCGCACGACTGACGCCCCATAATATACATGATCCCTTCAGCGTCGCTTGGCAGCGCAAAAGAGATCGCATAATCCTCATCTTCCTTTCTCATGGACAGGGTGGGCATGACAATGACCTCATGGGAATTGACAGCGCCGGTCTGATGGGCCTTGGCCCCTCTCACGACAATCCCATCCTTTCTCTCTTCAACAATGTGCAGAAAATGATCCGGGTCCGGCTGTTTGTGAGGGGGAAGACCCCTGTCCCCCTTGGGATCTGTCATGGCGCCGTCACAGGTCAAGTCATTTTCCTGGACGTACGCAAGATATTTCAGGAACCGTTTGGTGTACCCGGTAGAATATTTTGTATCTATATCAAAGGTGACGATGGACAAGGCATTCAACGCGTCCATGCCCACACATCGCTGAAAACAGCAGCCGGTTTCACGCCCTAACAATCTCCCCATCTTACTCTTTTTCAGCAAATCTCCCGTGCCCTGATGGATGTGGGTGAAACGGTTGATCTTATTGCCGCTGATGTGAGAAACAGCGGTCATGATGTCTTCGTATTCCGGACGATGAGCCAATTCATATGTCTTGGCAACCGCCTTCATGGACGGACGAATAATGGGATTACCCACCACATCATCCACGCGTTCTCCGAACATGTAGACCACTAAGTTCAATTTTCCGAGGCTTTCCTCATATTGTTCCGCTGTCATCATTGTCATTTGAAGTCTCCATATTATAGTAAGTGTCTAAAGTGCCAGCGCCTATCATCGTTATCTTTTCAAATGGCTTATCCATCTTGCATTTTCCCCGTCTTTATGTGGGGGATCAGTCCGGTTGGCCGTATCTTGCAAACAAGGACGACATTTGCTCTTTGAAGCTCCTTGGCACTGAAGAGAGTTTTTCTTCAGGAAGAACAACGAACTCACCGTTGCCTCGGACAAGAAGTCTCCCTTCATTATCTCTGATTTCCGCTCTGGCCCTTACCTTGGGGGGCTTTGAGTCGTCTACGAGTTTGCCTGTTACCGTTAAAGGGGTCCCTATCAATACGTTTCTCACATACTTGATATCCATCTTTCTCGTCACAACGAAGGTCTTTTTTGAAACCATAATGGTCCATGACATCACCTCATCCAGCAGTGTTGAAATGATACC
>CAZFSF010000199.1:0-2660 GCA_964522045.1 uncultured Desulfobacteraceae bacterium | reverse complement strand
TCCTCTGCGGCAGCCATCGTGACCATACCCGATATGCCCATGCCGGATATAAGTAAAAAAACCATTACTGTTGCCATACGAATTTTTGACTGAGATCTTGCTCTTAAGCTATTCATATCATCCTGCTGGGAATGAGGGACGTTGCTATGTAACTGGTCTATTTGTCTCAAACTTTAACGCATCAAAACGCCTTCACATTTGTCCACATCCTTTTCTCCCCGGTTTCTTGAAAACAAAAAAAGCCGGTAACCCGGCTGTCTTTTCGCTTCAAACAGAGGTAAGTATTAACCAGGTGGAGATCTTAAAGACCCGTGGCTTTCCGCCCCTATCTCACGATGGGTTTGGCTTTCTATAGAATAGGTTCTAAGCTCCCAACAGGCAAACCATGCCTATTAGGAGCAGGGCATATGCATTTTGAGGTATTTTTTCATTGGGTAACCTCCTGAATAGAGGTTGAATGATTGGTGGGAATACCAATACCATATGAAATGACAAGAAACGCTTTGTGTCAAGAAAAATCGGTTTTGGGAAAGATCAGGATTTCTTGATATTTGTCATCAGCCCCGGGAAAGGACATAACGTGCATTATGTTGCTCAGTAGATCACCCGGACTTGGCACCGGACCCAACAACACTGCAAGACCTATACTTGAAAAGGCGCGACCCAAATGAGAGCCGGTTTTGCGAATAGTTTACCACAGACCGCCGGTGGACGCAAATAGAACAGGCTGTGCATTCTCGATGAGACCTTACTGCGGACGGATAACCGTTTGATTGAAGCTATGTTGGTGGTCTTTTTCTCATCTTTTCAGTGTTGAGGTAGTTGCAGTATCGGCCGCCCTCCCGGTTGTGTGGAAGACAGCCCCTGCGCGCCGTTTCTCAGCCACCCCTTCGATGTACCTGGCAAACTCGGGGTAATGGGTCAGAACGCGCTCAAAGGTGTCCTTGTCCAGGGTGTACAAATCGCAATAGTCCATGGCTCGCACGCTCGCAGAACGAGGCTGACTGAACAGGAGTGCCATCTCACCAAACAGGTCCCCGTCCCCAAGGGTTGTCAGAATGGTTTTTCCATCCGGGGAAATCACCTCCACCGTTCCGTGGCTGATGAAATACATATGCCGGCCGATTTCCCCTGCCCGGAAAATATAGGTGCCGGGGGTGAAGATGACAGGGCGCAGTTCAAAGGCGATGTCACGTATAAGCTCTAAGCCGCCTCCCTTCAGAAAAGGGACCTTTTCTATGAATTCCCGCTTGAGAAGGAGAGAAACCTCTCCCTGGAGGCTGGGGGGAAGACCGCTGAGCACCGCAGACTCATCATAACCGAGGCGGTGTTCCCAGAGGTATGAATAATAGTCATAAATCCGGCGCTGCAAGGAGTTGGGAATGTGCCTGTACCTTAGAAAGGTTGCGAGTTTTTCCATATTTGCCAGGTAATGTGCCCTGGCCATATCCATATTGGCCAACAAATTTGCCACGTTTCCTATTACATACCCATATACGCCAATTCCAAGAACCATGACACCCATGGTGTACGCCATTTGAAGGTTCGTCTTTGGAATGATATCCCCATACCCAACGGTCGTCAGGGTCGTAATGCACCAGTAAAGAGCCCTCACATACTGGTCCCAGGCATTACCTGCCTCAATAGGTCTGTGCAGCCACAGCCAGCCGCAAGCCAGCCAGTGGGCAGTCAAGGTGAGCCAGAAAAGAAAGGTGGCCAATCGAAAGGCCGTGCTGTGATGGATCTGGCGCCGCCGCCGCTGGTAGAGAAATTGGGCAACACGCGCCAGTTTCAAGACCCTCAGTATTTGCAGGATGGGAATGCCAAAAATTGCGGTAAAAGGAATGGTCGGCAGAAGATCCACAACAAACCAGCCCTTGAGATAATGAACGAACCTGGCGCGCTTATTGGAGATCACCTGCCCCTGAACCAGGTCGGGACGGAAAAAATTGATGAGAATATCCGCAAAAAATATCAGAGTGACCCCCCAGTAGTGCACATCGAAGACGATTGTGTGTTCAGGAAGCTCAAGAACCAATCGAACCGGTATGGCAAGAGCTGCGGAAGTTGCGCTCAACATGACCAGGATATCCCAGAGACGAAGTAGCATTTGAACCCAGCCCTCATGTATTAACTGATGCGATGATTCCGTTTCGATTCCCATTCTATGATACCAAAAAATGTCGACCTGTGGGTACGGTCGCGGTAGGAATGCTGGTCGCTCAACACCCCCCGCACAGATCCGGTCTTGAGGAACTGCCTAATCCGGCTTCTGCCATAGGCAATAACGCCAAAGCGCACTATTTAGGAAGGAGGCCAAGAGATAATCATGCGCATCTTGAAGTGTTTCTCCATGGATAACCTCCTTAGTCGAGGTTGATTGGTTGGCAGGGACATTATCCTGATGAAATGCCAAAAAAAACTCTGTGTCAAGAAAAATTGTTCTGTTAGGAAACCCTTTACACTGGTCGATTTTAGACTTGAGAAATGGATACAATATGGTCAGCATTTCTTTGGTATCTGACAGTACTCTCAGGTGAAACTTACGTGCATAAGTCTCGCACGTCAATAGTCTGATTTTCAGTGAAGTTTTGAGTTTGTAATCTTAACCTTACATAATCTTTCGCGTGGAGGTCAATTCATTTCTTATTAACCCAGGA
>CAZFSF010000198.1:0-2702 GCA_964522045.1 uncultured Desulfobacteraceae bacterium | reverse complement strand
TGTAAGACTATCGAGTGAATTCATTTTATGTCCCATCAACTATTCGTAAATCTTTCCCTCTTTAATACTTTGATCCATCAGGATCGTTCATCTTTTGAGTTGGTCCAGGCGCTTATCGAGCTTTGCCTTAACGCTTAGAAGGTCCTCTTCAAGAAGTTCCAGATCTTTAATGCGATCCCGGATCTCGGCTAACTTTTTCTTCGCGTAATCCAGGTTTTTTTCGATCTGTTCCACTTCGCTCATGTTCAAATCGGTCATGCCGATCATTTCTGCGATCTCATCCAGGGAATATCCGATGCGCTTACCTCTCAAGATGAGTTTGAGACGAGCCCGGTCCCGCCTGCCATAGATCCGCTGATTTCCCTTGGTTCGCTGGGGAAAGATAAGGCCCTTTTCTTCATAGAAACGGATGGTGCGAGAACTGATATCAAACTCAGTGGCAAGATCAGAGATTATATAGGCCCCATTTCTTGCATCTTTTTTATGTTTATTCATAAGAGCCTTCCTTGACATTTACGTTAACGTTAAGTTTAGCCTACGCCTTTATCTTTGTCAATACCCATATTGATCTTTGACGCCATTTTTTTAATTTTCAGTAAAATCGACTACCAACACCTCAGGTGGTGGTAAATGTGTTTTGCACGTAGTCCTTTCCCGGGGGTCCTGCCAGATACCAGAGAAATCCTGGCCATATTGTTTCATTTCTCAAGGCCGGAATCGTCGAACCTAATGAGATTCCCAAAAGCCCATTTTTTTCTTGACATAAAGCAATTTTTGTCGTTGCATCAGTTACAGGTATTCCCACTAATTATTCAGCCTCTATTCAGGAGGTTTTTCTACAAAAATACACGTCAAGATATGATGCCTACCTCCTGACAGGGCATTATCAAAACTGTCGGGACTAAAGGGATCTCATGGAAAAAGCCAAACCCACCGTGAGATGGGGACGGAAAGCTACGGATCTTGGAAAAGATGGCCGGGTTGCCGAAAAATAAAGGAGCCTGGTTATCTGCGGTTAAGGGTAGCCAGGCTTTTTGTTTTTGCGCCAGATAGGAGGGGATTCGGATGACCATAAAACCTGCTTATGAAAAATCGGAACAAAGAACTACTGAATTAGGGGCAGAAAGTGAAAAGCAAAACTGTAAGAACAAGACAAAGTAGTGATTTAGACAGAAAGGCGTCCGAATTCATCAATAAATCTCCTTCTGCCATTAGAAAAATACCCCCAAAAAACATCAAATTCCTAGTTGAAGATCTTCAGATTCAAAAAACTGACTTGGAGATACAGAATAAAAAACTGCACAGAGACCAATTGAAGCTCCGGGAAAAACTGGCTAAGTATTCTGATTTGTACGACAATTCTCCGGTAGGATATTTCTCAATTGACAATAAGGGAATAATTATAGAGGGAAATGTCACTGGCGCGACTATGTTGGGTGTTAAACGAGGATTACTTAAAGGGAGGCTTTTCTCTGATTTCATTACGAGGGATGATCAAGATATTTTCCACTTACACCGCAAAGAACTTCTTGAAACAAAGGCTAAACAGAGCTGTGAATTGAGACTCGTGAAGAAAAATGGATCTCAATTCTATGCTCATTGTGAATGCATTGTCTTGTTGGATGAAAAGGAAAAGTTGGACCAGTTTCGAGCTGTTGTAACAGATATCAGTAAACCGAAGCTGGCAAAAAAAAGGTTCTTGGGAAGTGGTTTGTGAATTCACATTTGTGACCTAATTGCCCGTCTATGTTTGAATATTCTCAATGTATAGCAACTTGAGGCCATACTGAGTAATAGTGAGAAATCCCAAATTGCTTCTTACCTAAACCTCACTTGACATCTGCATCGACTCCCGGTTAGCCTACTGTCAACGATATGCTCTTCTGAAAATTTACGCCTAAAAAGTCAGATGACTCTTGAACAGACCTCAATGATTAATTGATCCTTTTCTTTTTTTTCATTTTGATTTAGATTAATAATTGTACCTTGTTTCATTATTAACTTAGGTTGAATATCCAATTCAAACATAAGGAAAGGAGGAGAATGAAAATGCTTAAAGAATTTAAAGAATTTGCAATGAGAGGCAATGTGGTTGACATGGCCGTCGGTATTGTCATTGGTGCTGCCTTTGGCACCATCATCAAATCACTGGTTGCCGACATAATTATGCCGCCAATTGGCCTGCTACTTGGCAATGTTGACTTTTCAAATCTGTTCCTTGTAATTAAACAGGGTTCGGTTGCCGGGACGTTTGCTACTGTGGCAGAGGCGCAGAAGGCCGGAGCCGTCACAATTAATTACGGCCTGTTTGTTAATACGATTATCAGCTTCCTGATCGTGGCCTTTGCTATTTTCATGGTTATTAGAGGTCTCAATAAACTTAAACGAGAAGAAGAAGCACCACCCGAAGTACCAACGACCAAGGAATGCCCGCACTGTTTTTCAGAAATTCCAATTAAAGCTGTCCGATGCGGATTTTGTACCTCAGACTTACAGGCAACTTAAATCGGCTTTGATTCAATAAGATCGCTTTCATAAAAAATTAGAATCAACAGTGTCTCTGCCCTTTTTATGTTTAAAAGATGCTATTATGTCTATAATCTGTAATACATTTTTCCTTTCAAAATTGCAGAAATCTCCAACATACCGGCAAACTCAACCTCTCAAAATAGCTTGTGATATCTATTTTTCTGAGCTGTGAC
>CAZFSF010000197.1:0-2741 GCA_964522045.1 uncultured Desulfobacteraceae bacterium | reverse complement strand
GATTAACGATTCTTGCACTGTTCCGCGTATTGACATAAGGGCCTTGATGTCCTAAGATTGTCACTAACATAAGATGAACCTTCCCTGTAGCATTGCAGGACACTGTTTTGGGCATTGCGACTCAAATGTACGATATTTCGAGCCTGGGAGTTACCTCGATGCATCTCAATAGTCTTACACTTCTTCACGAAGAATACCCGACAAAAGAGTACTATCCTTTTGACCTGCAGGTCCTCCGCCAAACCAGGAGTATTGAGTTCCTCTCTCCGGTGACCTTTTTTGTAGGGGAAAATGGTACAGGAAAATCGACGCTCCTGAAGGCCCTCTGTCAAAAATGTGGCATCCACATATGGCGGGGGGTTCAAGGGGCCCGGTTAGAGACCAACCTCTATGAGGAAGCGCTTTATATGTTTATTGAAGTCGAGTGGAGCAATGGAAGGGTTCCAGGGTCTTTTTTCGGGTCAGAGACATTCAGGGATTTTGCCCAGTGTTTGGATGAGTGGGCAAAGGCAGACCCTGAAATGCTCAAATATTTCGGGGGCAAATCCCTTATTACCCAGTCCCATGGTCAATCCCTCATGACCCTGTTCAGGGCTCGATACCGGATAAAAGGCCTTTATTTCTTAGATGAGCCGGAGACGGCCCTTTCCCCCAAAAGCCAGTTGGAACTCTTGAAGGTCATTAAAGATATGGGTGAAGCGGGACATGCGCAGTTCATCATCGCTACTCACTCCCCGATTCTCTTGGCCTGCCCTGGAGCGGATATCTTTAGTTTTGATGAGATGCCTGTGCGAAAAATCAACTACGAAGAGACAGAACACTATCTGGTATACAAGAACTTCATGGAGAATAGAGAGAAATACCTGAAAGAGATGTGACTTCCGTGGATTCCGGCTTTATTGCCCCCTGATCAGGACTCTTTTCCCGTCCTTTTTTTTGCCTGTTCAATCAATTCCAACAGAGAGCCCATCTTAGTAGTTTTTGGTTTGGTAAATGCCTTTTCCCATTCTTCTGGTTCAAGTTCTTCCCTCAAATATTCTTCCACAAGAAAATGGGAATACCAGCAATCGAGGGTTTTGAAGCAGGGCAGCCCCCTATTTTCTCTCCGGCAGAAGGAAAAAGCGATTTGATGGCCTAATCTCGGGCAACGGATCATATAATCATCATTCGGCGGAGTGCTCTCTCTTTTCATGACATTCTCTTTAAAAAAAATACTACCGGAGGCCGAGGTGTCGACCTCCGGTAGGGGTGGTTAAATCTGTGATCAGGAATTAGATATTTCCTGCCCTGAACTGCTTCGGTTTGGGGAGAGGCTCGATGTCTGCCAGCGCCCGCTTGATGTCCTCTGCAGGCAGGGGGTAATCTGCTAATTGACCCTCAAAATATGCCTGATAGGCTGCCATGTCCACCAGGCCATGCCCACTCCAGTTAAAGAGGATGACCTTTTCCTTCCCCTCTTCTTTTGCCTTGAGAGCCTCACGGATGACAATTGCGGTCGCATGGTTTGTCTCAGGGGCACTGATGAAACCTTCGGTTTTGGCAAATGTAACGCCTGCCTCGAAGGTCTCCATTTGATGAACCGCTATCGGTCTGATCAAATTGTCTAAAATGAGCTGGCTGATAATCGGGGCCATCCCATGATACCGCAGCCCGCCCGCATGGATAGGAGCCGGGACAAAGTTGTGACCGAGGGTATGCATGGGGAGGAGGGGGGTCATCTGAACCGTGTCCCCAAAATCATAGGCAAAGGGCCCTTCAGTCATTGTGGGGCATGAGCTGGGTTCAACCCCGATGATGTCGATTTCCTTCCCGTGAATCTTGTCACAGACAAAGGGGAGGCAGTTCCCAGCGAAATTGCTGCCGCCGCCCGCGCAACCGATAACCACGTCAGGGTAGTCCCCGGCAATGGCCATCTGTTTCTGCGTCTCAAGACCGTTTATGGTCTGATGTATCATCACATGATTCAAAACACTTCCAAGGGAGTACTTGCTGTTTTCGCCTGTGACCGCTGCCTCAACCGCCTCGCTGATGGCCATGCCCAGACTTCCGGGACAATCCGGGTCCTCGGCCAGGATTTTCCGGCCTGCCTCGGTCTCATTGCTCGGACTTGCCACGCAATTGGCGCCCCATGTCTGCATCATGAGCTTTCGATACGGTTTATGATTGAAACTGATCTTCACCATAAAGACCTTGCATTCCAGCCCAAACATGGCGCAACACATGGCGAGGGCGCTGCCCCACTGGCCTGCGCCGGTCTCAGTGGTGATCCGTTTGGTGCCTGCAACCTTGTTGTAATAAGCCTGGGCAATCGCAGTGTTCGGTTTGTGGCTGCCCGGAGGACTCACACCTTCGTTTTTGAAATAGATCTTGGCGGGTGTCTTGAGGTATTTCTCAAGCTCGTAGGCCCTGTAAAGGGGTGTGGGCCGCCATATGACGTATTTCTCTAAAACCCCTTCCGGGATATCTATCCATCTCTCTGTGCTCACCTCTTGCTCGATCAGATTCATTGGAAAAATGGGGGCCAGATCATCAGGGCCAACCGGTTGACCGGTCCCCGGATGGAGAGGTGGTTCCATTGGTGTGGGCATATCTGCCATAATGTTGTACCATTGACGCGGCATTTCCGACTCGGGTAAAAAAATCTTTTTGACCTCCATGACTCCTCCTTGTCTCTCTTTAAGTTGTTATTAATTCAATCCGTGAGACCAATACCACGGATCGGCCTTAACCCATTTTGATTA
>CAZFSF010000196.1:0-2744 GCA_964522045.1 uncultured Desulfobacteraceae bacterium | reverse complement strand
CGGGATCACTCCAGAAGAGCGGCGGAAAAGGATGGCAGAAAATGCAAAACCGGCAAGCGCTTGGTCTGAATGGATGTGGGGTTGGGTCGGAAGCGAAGATGTGGCCAGCGCACATCGTCTGCTGATGGAAGCGGCCGGCGAACTGCCTCCGCACGACGTATATTTCCTCACAGCGGATGACACCTCGGCGTTAGAGCCTACCCGGGAGCTAATAGAACGCTTCAGGCCCGAACTGATGCCACTATTTGTGGAAGGTTATATGACTGGACATCAATCGTTTTTAGGCAATGCCAAGCTCAAACGCGCTGTAGGTTGGGAGCATAAGACATCCTGGAGGGAATTTCTATGAGCGATAAAGTACGTATGGGAGTGGTGGGCGCAGGCAGCATATCTGTACGGGGTATTCTGCCCCATCTGGCGCAGGACGACGTGAAGGATCGGGTGATAATGACTGCTGTCTGCGATCCCGCACCCGGACGGGCACAGGCCGCAGCGGAGAAATTTGGCATACCAGCGGCGTTTGAAACTTACCAGGAACTGCTGGACTCAGGGAATGTGGACGCCGTTACCCTTGCGTCACCTATAGGTGTTCATTACGAGCAGGGAAAACTCGCTATCCAACGCGGGATACACGTCCACTTCAATAAGACCATGACCACTACGGTGGATGAAGCGGACGATCTTATCCAGCTTGCGGAGCAGAAAGGCGTCAAACTGGTTGCCTGTCCTGGTCAGATGCTCCGTCCGCTCCATCAGGAAATGCGTCGGCTGGTGCAGAGCGGCGCATTGGGAACTCTCACCTGGGCAGTCACCGGCGCGGCGTTTGGCACGTATCACCAGCAGGAATCGGTACGGCACGGGGATGATGTGCTCTCTAACATCAACCCGGCGTGGTATTTCAAACGGCCAGGGGGAGGCCCGCTCTACGATATGACCGTCTATGGACTTCATACGCTTACCGGTATCCTGGGGCCTGCGAAACGGGTCACAGCCTTTTCGGGAGTGCGGATTCATGAGCGGGAGTTTCGGGGAAAGATGATCCCATCAGATATGGACGACAACACGCTCATCACTCTTGACTTTGGGGACGCGCTCTTTGCTTTTGTATACGGGGTCATCTATCTCTGGTTAGAATCTTGCATGTATGGAAAACAACAATAGCAAAGCAATGGCTTGTATATTGATCTGGATATTCACCAGATAGATAGCATATCCTGTTTCTCTGCGAATTCGTCTGCGCAATTCCCGCAGACGCTGAATGGAAGGTTTCTCACCATAGAGTTGATAGCAGTAGAGTACCAGCAACATATAGGTAATCAATCCTGCCAACAGTTGGAGCAACATTCCATGACGATCCCTGCTGATGAGATGATACACTTTCAGATGACGTTTCCACCAACTGAAGAGCTTCTCGATCTCCCAACGGAGAGAATAGATGAATGCTATTTCTTCTGCGGTGAGGTCTGCTCTGTCAGCAGCAACCCAGAAGATTTTCTTCCTGACATAATATCCCACAAGATACACAGGATGCTTCATGCGATGATTCTCATCACCCAATTGCACTTTGGCAAAGAAAAACACCTTGCTATTCTTGTCAAAAGGAAGTTCCTCCACAACTTCCCACCTGGTGTTATTCTTCAGACGCGCTACGAAATGCTTTTCTTCATCTATCCATTCATCGAATCGGGAATGGTCTTGATATCCCCGATCCATTACCCCTGTTTGTCCGGATTCCAGAATACAACTGACAAATGGACGTTCAGCTCCCTTTCCTTCAGTGAAATAGAGCTTGCGGGGAATGCCACGATTCAGGTCAAAGCCCAGATGCACTTTGGCTTTGTTTGTAGAATCTCGGTAGTCTGCCCAGATCATGGACAAAGTGGCATCTATCAAGCTACCGTCGATAGCTACCAGGTTACCCAGTTGAGAATGAGCAACTCCCAAACGCCTGGAAACCTTCCTGGCAAGTTTGCCAAAGACTTCCAGCATTTGAGTCAATCCCCTGTTAGCATTGGCTTCATAGAAGGTACTTTCACCCAGACCTGTTTCTGGAACAAGATTGTGGTGTGCAAAGCTATCTTCGTCCTGCATCTCTTCCAACAAGGCTTGGGCGGAGGTGAATTCCTCTGTGTGATAGTAAATCAGGCTCTTCAACTGATAGTCAAAAGTAAAGGTTATAGGACGATTGCTGGTAGATTCCAGCGGAGTAATCTCAGTAAGAATTGTCTCCAATGGAGCTATCAACATTGAGAAAGTTGGGGAGCTTATGGATGCTCCCATGCATAGATTTGGCAATGATACAGGAGAAATAGAAAGAATGCTCATGGAATACCTCCAGCAAAGGAAAGCTCAGTTTAGAATCCCTTTTAGGATCTTCCATTTGCATACCAAAAGTCAACCCTTTATTTTCTCATGTAGCCATGATGCAAAATCCTAACCAGAAATTACTGATCCGCAGCGTCAAGGGACAGCACCTGCCGCTGGACTTCGTGGTCTGGAGGTGGTCATCGGAGATGAAGCAGGTCAGCAAGTGATCCTGTATGAGAATAGCTATGCTCTGGTGATAGGGGTAAGTGAATACAAGAATCTGCCGGATCTGCCAGGAGTTAAGAAGGATATTGCGGCAGTGAAAAAGGCACTTGAGGAGAATGGATTTCAGGTGACTCTGGTGGAAAATCCAACTGATCGCTCCCATCTGGATCAGGAGTTTACAGACTTCATTGATACACATGGGCAGAAACAGG
>CAZFSF010000195.1:0-2821 GCA_964522045.1 uncultured Desulfobacteraceae bacterium | reverse complement strand
TTACCACATACGGCTCATTATCGATCTGTATCTTCAAGCCCTTCTTCAAATCACTTGCGCTATACATTATCTGTTTCTCCAGTCTTTAATGCAAAATTATCTTCAGTGTTTTGCTCTGGTTAGAGGCTGGTTCAAAATGCCCAATTTTGTCCAAGATCAAGGAAGCCGAAAATTTTAACCACAGGAATATGTGGAATATTTCGAGGATTAAAATTTGAGTCTGACACAGAGATTGGGCAGATAAGCGCAGACTTCGAAAGGGGGCGTTTTGAACCAACCTCTAATGCTTAAACGCCCTCTGCCCGGTAAAAACCATGGTCACCTTAGGATCAGCCTCATTACAGGCCTCAATCACCTCGAAATCTCTCATGGATCCGCCTGGGTGGACTATTGCCCTGACCCCTTGCCTGATACCCACATCCACCCCATCCCTGAAGGGGAAAAAGGCATCAGAGACCATACTGGCGCCGAGGAGACCCCCTTTTACCCTCCTGGTTTCCTGATCGACTTCTTCTATAAGAGTCTTCTCTTTTTCACCTTTTTCAACCATCAACTTTAATTCATTGTAGGAAAGGTGATGTTTGCTGAAACAGATCGCGTCGGCACACTTGGTGTATGCCTTAAATATGCCGATCTCAGCCACACCCACCCTGTCCTGTTCCCCTGTTCCGATTCCAACAGTCACGCCGTCTTTCACATAAATGACAGAGTTGGAGGTAACGCCCTGCTCCACCTGCCACCCGAATAACATGTCTTCATACTCTTCATCGCTTGGCTTTCTCTCAATGGTATAGGTCCTCCCCTGATACTCACTGTTAGCAAGGGTAAAGTCTTCGGAGGATACTATTCGATTCATTGGGGACTGCTGGAGGATGATCCCGCCATCAATCAGACTCTTGAAGTCCACAAACCTCCTGTGGGCGTATTCGGAAAGCCTGTCCATCTTAGGGATACGAATGATCCGTAGATTGCCCCTTTTTGACAGGATTTCAACGCTCCCCTCCTCAAAATCAGGGGCTGCCACCACTTCCAAGTAGTTCTCCGACACCCGCTCGGCAGTCGCTGAATCAACCGGTCGGTTAAACAGGGCACAACCCCCGAAGGCCGCAATACGGTCAGCCATATCCGCCTTTTCGTACGCTTCAACTAAAGCAGAGCCGTAGGCAACGCCGCAGGGATTGTTGTGTTTGACAATCACTACTGCAGGACCTCTGTCAAGATATTTCATGATGTTCAGGGCATTGTCCACATCGGTGAGATTGATCTTGCCCGGATGTTTTCCGCTCTGGAGCATATCTCCTTCTGTAATGGCGGAAACCAGTCCGGACCCCGTTTCTATGAACTGGCACTCGCCTAATACAAGATTCCCGTTGACAAGTTCGTAGAGCGCCGCCTCCTGGCCGGGATTTTCACCGTAGCGCAGGCCCTTTTCAATGATTACCCCACTCTTCTCGTCAGGAATTCTCCAGGATCTCTTCCGGTAGGCCAATACCTGATCGCCAAAGGAGATGGTTATCTCCGGAGGGAAATGGTCATCCATAACGGTCCGGTACATCTTCTTTAGATCAGTCATGTTTTTCTCCTCATCCTGCACTCTGCTTCTTGAGCCTTTCGCCCTGGGCCGTGTGCCTTTCAATATACGCATAGGCATTATGGTTGTGTATGGATTCAAAATTTTCAGATTCAACAGAAAACCAGGTTATATTCGGGTCATTGCCCAATTTAACCGCAATCTCCCTCACAATATCCTCTACAAACATCGGATTCTGGTAGGCCTTCTCGGTCACATATTTTTCATCTTCCCTCTTAAGGACAGAAAACACGTCGCTCGATGCAGACGCCTCCACTAATTTGATCAGGTCCTCTATCCATACGAATTTCTTGAACCTTACCCGTAGCCGGACCTCGCCCCGCTGGTTATGGGCGCCGAAATCGCTGATTTCTTTGGAGCATGGGCATAGGGTTGTAATGGGGACATGAATCCCTATAACCAGATCGCTTTGCCTGTTTACAGACCCCTTCATGGTGCACTTGTACTCCATAAGGCCCTCGGCCCCTGTCACCGGGGCATACTTGTTGATAAAGTAGGGGAAAGTAATTTCCATGTGCGCGCTTTCCGCGTCCAGCCTCGTTTTCATCTCCTCAAGTATCTCTGAAAAGCCCTGGAGGGATATACGCCGGCTGTGCTCATTGAGAATCTCGACAAAGCGGCTCATATGGGTCCCTTTATAATAACGGGGGAGATCAACGTACATGTTGATCTCGGCAACGGTCTGCTGCTCTCCCTGGTCTTTATCAAGGACGGTAATAGGATATCTGATCCCTTTTACGCCAACCTGATCAATGTCTATATTTCTGTAATCTTTGTGATTCTGGATGTCTTCCATGGTTTGTATCTTTTTGGATAATTAGTGGATGCCTTTAAAAATCGAGCAGATAAGCGCAGACTTCGAAAGCGGGCGTTTTTCAGAGGTCTCGGTAGCCATGCACTATAACTATCCTGGTCCCAAAGTCAATAAGAACATTGCCCATTCTCACTCCAAATATTCCTTTAATTTTTCACGGAGAGAATCGGGCCATACCTCCTCAAACAAAAAGGCCCTGACTTCATCTTTTGAAAGTCTTCTCATGATGTCAGCCGGCAACTCCCTCAATACCTCCATCCTCCCGGGTATCGGCTCGTTTTTCGTGTTTTTCTTCTCATTCATCAGATTTTCTCCCCTTTCCGCATCTTGCGCAATGCGCCATGCGCCTTAACCCAGATAGGCCTCCTTCACCCTTGGATTTTCGAGCAGGGCCCTCGCTTTATCCTCAAGAACAA
>CAZFSF010000194.1:0-2989 GCA_964522045.1 uncultured Desulfobacteraceae bacterium | reverse complement strand
CGCCCGGATACCCCGTAGCTTTCTACGGGGAGCTTCATTGATATGAATCAGGGCGTTGAATTAAAATTTAATCATCCGGCAATCATCCGAGCCTTTTGGAGGAACATCTGAAAATTACACTCAGGTGAAGATCTTTGTTATTTATGGCCTAATTTTGACAACTTATTTCATGAGAGACATTTTTAGCGTATGAAACTGAAATTTGATGGCAATCTGGAATATCAACTGGAGGCGATCCGAGCGGTCACAGACCTCTTTGAGGGGCTACCCCCCGGGCAGAGCGGATTCGAAATCAGCTTCAGCCGGCAGGGCGGCATGCTCTTCAACGAGCTGGGTATGGGCAATCAACTGCTTCTGAACCGGGACCAAATGCTCGAGAACCTTCATGTGGTCCAGGAGCAAAACACGGTCCCCAAGTCTCGTTTTCTGGTGGAACATGGAGACCCTTATCGGTTTCCCAATTTCTCGGTGGAGATGGAAACAGGAACCGGAAAGACCTATGTGTATCTGCGCACCCTGTTTGAGCTGAATCGGAAATATGGTTTTAAAAAATTTATCATCGTGGTGCCGTCCGTTGCCATTCGAGAAGGGGTGCTGTCTTCCATCGACCTGATGAGTGATCACTTCAAGGGACTCTACGAAAACGTGCCCTTCGATCATTTTGTCTACAACTCCAAAGACCTGAGTAAGGTCCGTCAGTTTGCGGTGAGCAACGAGATACAGATCATGATCATCAATATCCAGGCGTTTCAGAAAGATGCCGGAAATGTGGATGACCTATCGAGACTCTCTGAGGCTCAACGGAAAAGGCTCAACGTCATTCATCAGGAACAGGATAAAATGTCCGGCCGCAGACCCATCGAATACGTCCAAACAGCCAATCCCATCGTGATTATCGATGAGCCCCAGAGCGTGGACAATACCCCCAAGGCGAAACGGGCCATCAAGACGCTGAACCCGCTTTTGTGCCTCCGGTATTCGGCGACGCATATCAACCCATACAACCTTCTCCACAGTCTTGATCCGATCCGAGCCTATGACATGCGTTTGGTCAAGCAGATTGAAGTGGCCTCTATCCGGGCCGACGACGGTTTTAACGAGGCGTTCATCCGTCTGGACAGGATAGGGTATGCCGGAGAGGCGAAGACCCCTCATGCAAAGGCCACCATTCTTACGGACAAGAAAGGCGTTCCCAGGATAAAACCGATCACGCTCAAGCAGGGAACCGACATCAGCCGACAGACCAACCGCCCGGGATATGACGGGTATATCGTGACGAATATTTGTGCTGAGGAGGGCCTTGAACACGTGGAGTTCGCCAACGGAAAAATACTGGAACTCCACCAGGAGGAAGGCGGGATGGGCGACGAGGTCCTTAAGACGCAGATCCGCCAGACCGTGGAGGAACACTTCAAGAAAGAGAAAAAACTCAAAGACAAAGGCATTAAGGTCCTTTCCCTCTTTTTTATCGACAGGGTTGCCAATTACCGTTGGTACGACGCCGAAGGGGATCCGCACAAAGGCAAATTGGCTGAGTGGTTTGAGGAGGCATTTCGGGAAATCTCGAGGAAACCGATGTACGATGGTCTGCTGACCCAAGGGGTTGGAGAGCTTCACGACGGTTATTTCTCTGCTGACAGGAAAAAGGGCAAGGTTGTCGCCTTAAAGGACACATCGGGCGCGACCAAGGCAGATGATGAGATCTATGAACTGATCATGAGGGACAAGGAGCGGCTGCTTTCCATACAGGAACCGCTTCGTTTCATTTTCAGTCACTCGGCCCTTCGTGAAGGGTGGGACAATCCGAATGTATTCCAAATCTGCACCCTCCGTGAAATGGGAACGGAGAGAGAACGGCGCCAGACCCTGGGTCGTGGCCTGCGGTTACCGGTGAATCAGGAAGGCGTTCGGGTCTTTGATGACAACATCAACAGACTGACGGTTATTGCAAGCGAGTCCTTTGAAGAATATGCGCGTGGGCTTCAGGAAGACATCGAAAAAGACCTGGGTGGCGACTTCAAGTTCGGGCGCATCCAAAAAATCGCCTTTGCCCGTCTTCTGGATAAAACCACGGACCAGCCCATCGGTCAGGAGGCATCCGAAAGAATCTGGAAAGCGCTGGTTGCCGCCGGATATCTGGACGGGGCCGGAGACATCACTGCAGAGTTCGTACCTGAAAAGGAGGGCTTCCGGCTTGAGCTTCCTGTAGAACTTGAGTCCCTGCGCGAGGCCGTTACGGATGAAATGAAACGGTATGTCTTTAAAAATCGAGTGGTCAATGCCAGGGAACGCCGTACGCTCAAATACAATAAACGCGTTGAACTCAATGAAGATTTTGAGGCGCTCTGGAATAGGATCAATAAAAAAACCCGCTATTCAGTTGAATTTGAAACCGAGGCCCTCATTGCCCGATCTGTGGACAAGATCAAAAAGATGGAAAAAATACAGCCTGTGCGCATCCTCATCGACAAGACGCAGGTGGATATCAATGAAGCAGGGGTAGAGAGCGGAAAGGTGCTTGACAGCCGAACGGAATTTGTGAAAGGCCCCGTGCTTCTCCCTGATATTCTCACATTTCTGCAACGGGAGACGGAACTGACCAGAAAGACCCTGGTAGAGATTCTCAAACGGTCAGGCCGATTGAGGGAATTCGCCGTGAACCCCCAGGCCTTTATGACGGAAACCGGCAGGCTGATGAATCGGGCCTTGCATGAAATGGTGGTGGATGGGATCAAGTACGAAAAGATCGAAGGGCAAGTGTACGAGATGCGCCTGTTCGAGGAAGAAGAAATAGAAACCTACCTGAACCGGCTTTATGAAGTCCGAAGCAAAGAGAAAACGCCTTATGATTTTATAGAGATTGATAGCGATTCAACTGTGGAGAAAGAAGTCGCAGAGAGGCTCGATTCGGATGAGAGCGTCAAGTTTTTCTGTAAGCTGCCGCGCTGGTTCGTAGTTCCCACTCCCCTGGGCGACTATAACCCAGACT
>CAZFSF010000193.1:0-3012 GCA_964522045.1 uncultured Desulfobacteraceae bacterium | reverse complement strand
GGCATGCGGGGCACATGCGGAATTTCTTCATGGTGGTAGCGTCCCTATCATAGGGGATATCCATGATTATGGTATAGCGCGGCCCACAGTTGGTGCAGTTGATGAAAGGATAGCCGAATCGCCGATCGCGTGGATTTCTCATTTCATAAAGACACTCGGAACAGATGCCCACATCCGGGGAGATGAGAGCAGACCGCTCTTCCCCAACCCGGCTCCTCGTTATCACAAAGGAATCTTCATTTATGGAAGGGATTTCGGTCCAATCAGTCGAGGCTATATAGGCTAATGCAGGGCGCTCAGCCTCTACCGCATCGATAAATTGCCGGATCTCTTTGTCAGGCCCTTCTATTTCTATGTCCACGCCTTCAGCCGTATTGGCAACATATCCGGCAAGACCATATCGGAAGGCGAGCTGATATATGAAGGGACGGAAGCCGACCCCCTGTACAATCCCCTCAATCGCGCCTTTTGTCCGCTTGATCATTACTCCTTCCGCACCGACCGCCCTTCATTCACCTCCTCCCTGAGCCAGTTATACCAGGTGTCGAGACCTTCTCCGGTCTTGCACGAAATCTCGAAGATAGTCATTCCGGGGTTTATCTTTAAGGCCTCTTCTTTTATCTTTTCCACCGAGCAATCCACATAGGGGAGCAGGTCGATCTTATTGATCAGCAGGACCTTTGATTCATGAAACATCAGGGGATATTTGGCTGGCTTGTCGTCGCCCTCAGTGACGCTCAGGATCATTGCCTTGAAGTCCTCGCCCACCCTGAATTCCGCAGGACAGACCAGGTTCCCGACATTTTCAACCACAAGGAGATCGAGGACATCAAAGTCGAACTCCTTAAATGTATCCCTGATCATATTGCCGTCTAAATGACATGCGCCACCGGTATTGATCTGCACCGCTGGAATCCCCCTCTCTGCAATCCTCTCCGCATCCTGAGATGACTGGATATCCCCCTCAATGACTCCGATCTTCAATTCCTCCTTCAGGGCATCGATAGTTTTCTCCAACAAACTGGTCTTTCCGGCCCCCGGCGAACTCATCAAATTAAATACCAACAGATCTTTTTCATCAAAAATTGCCCTGTTTTCCCGGGCAATTCGATCATTGGCCTCCAATATGTTTTTCACAACTGATACTTTCATGTTTCACTCCTTTGTTCTTGATTCTCCCTCAATCCACCTCCATCTCCACAATCGATAACTCCTGTCCGGCGATGGTATCGATATGGGGGCTGCTGCATTGAGGGCATTCAAATGCGTACTCCTTGATCTCAAATTCCCTGCCGCAATCCCGGCAGGTCCCCCTGAGGGGGATAATTTCCATAATCAACTTTGCCCCGTCTAATTCCGTACCAGAGGTCATTACTTCAAAGCAGAAAGAGAGCGATTCAGGAACAATGGCCGAAAGTTGACCGATATCAAGGCGAACCGATCTTAATACTCTCGCATTGTGTTTGCGCATCTCTTCCTGGATAATATCAAGAAGGCTTTGCGCTATGGACATTTCATGCATAAAAAAAGCCGCCTTTCCTGAGAAATGACCGCCAAAACCTATCAATCAACTTGAAATATATTGGCCAACTGCTTGACTTCAATTAAGACTATAAGTTCGGAATAAAAAAGGAAATAACTCCTCGACTGGTAAATCGCCAATCCCTCCGGGGTGTAGGCCCAACGGTTCGGAGGCCGCAATCGGCAATCCGAAATGGCATCATCCCTGCTTCAAAGATACGATCAGTGAGGAAACCTTCTGCCTCGCATCATTGAACATACCGGAAAGATTCAAGGAATGATTGGCAAATACGCTGCCCGGGGATCCGTTAAACACGATCAAGGGTTCAAATTGGCATCTCCTCAGGTCTTCAATGATCTTATCAACAAGTTTAACCGAGTTCTTATCTTTCAACACCTCAATAAAATCGATTCGGATTGCCTTGAATGATTCATAGAGGGCATACGCAGCACCCTGTCCATAATAGAAGTTATCATCAATTTTATGCCAGGGGATGTTGAGCTGGAACAGTTGGGATCCCTTTGCACCCTTTTTGATATCTTCCTCCATAGCCAGGACCTCCTCCCTCCGTTTGGGCGCGTTGATTAGCCGGGTATTCACGCCTCCCATCAGCGAAACATACTGGTTGAGGAGTTCCACTAAATTGTCTGCCCTTGGATAGAAATAGGACGTACCATTTATCAAGCCTTCATAGAACTCCCCCAGATCATCATAGGCTTTCTCCCACTTACTTTCTGCAGATGGGAACCACCACTTGTACGGGTCATTTGAAAGCGCAGTGAACGCCCCTTCCGCCGAAGGATCGAGTTTATCAGTGGTCCTCATCCGGGAGAGGTTATCCCTTAAAACGCGAACATTATACCGAACAACTTCCAACTCCCCGATCTGAAAATTGGGCATATTGTCGAGAAGGACCGTGGGCCAGAAAAGATCATTGGGCAGCCAATTATCAGAAATCTGTTTTATGAGCATTTCATTCGTCTTTATAAATGCCGCGCCTTTGACCTTTGTATTAAGTTTGCCCAGATCGAGCGGCTCAGGCTTTTTTGAATTGAGGCCCATGATAATGAGGGTCATCACGACAAGTGCCAAAACGATGAAACAAATAGCCCCGGTGTATCTCATTTTTTTGAAATCCTTATTTTTTTCTCCCATGGCTTCTTAAGATCCTCCTGCGGTGGAACTCCCGGGTTGAGTATTTAGTGCCTGAACGAAAACTGTCTTTTTCGCCCATATCTGCGTCAGACTCAAATTTTAATCCTCGAAATCCTCAATGTATTCATGCGGTTAAAATTTTCGCCTTCCTTGCTCTGAACGAAAAATCCTAGTTTTCGTTCGGACACTATTTAGCAAATCAGGGACCTGTTATGTGAGATTTGCAGATAATACGATTGATTTTAGAAGTGTACAGCCTCAATTGTCAACAGGTAATGACATTTGAAGACCAAAAAGGTGATAAGAACTCGCTTTTTGAGAGATCAAGTATAGGA
>CAZFSF010000192.1:0-3036 GCA_964522045.1 uncultured Desulfobacteraceae bacterium | reverse complement strand
TTTTTAACGATTTGATTAAATACCATTGGCCCTCAAAGCAGTAAACGCTTGTACAATCAGGTTGAACCGCCGGCAGTTACCGAATTTCTAATACAGGTTTCGGGCGTTAACTGCGGGCTGGTTGAAATCACCGGCAATGAATCCCGAGTTGATTCATCGCCTTATACAAGCCGGACATGAAGTGTCGCTGGAACCCAACGCCAGCACGGGAATCCCTGGATGGTCAGCCCTGGACAATTGCCATGGTTGAGTACACCTTCTCAATATTTTGCTAAAAAATTCAGAGCAGGTTCAGGCAACGGTACAAAATTATACTTGAGGGGGTATTTGTAAACTGCTTGATGGGCCTCTTTTAGATTTTCATAAAGTCTATGAAGATGGGCCATCGGCACGCCCATTATCATTTCATCATCGCTGGCCATAGCATAACGTCTCTCGCCAATGTCAGCTATAGCCAATTTCACCTCACCGGTGAGATAGGGTACCACCATCACTTCATAGCAGCATGCGCCGTGACCATTGGTGCTCAAGGTCACATTATCGCTGCCATCCCACATATTGGCATAGACCAGGCTGAGCATCTGATGGGGATTCCCAAAAATTTGCACCACATCAGGTTCAACCGGAATCGTACTCAGGGGGGCCGCGGCTAAGACCTTGTATTTTCCCTGCTCTATGGACATCCTGTCTGCGAAGATCTTTCTGGTCGCCTCTACGTTCTTTGCGAACCAACCGGCGCACCTGGTTCCGTCGACTAAATCCTCTGGAAGGTCAAAAAAGCCTTGCAATGCGCCACCTGCGGCGCAGGCCGTGGCGAGATCTCCCGTGGTGTAAACGGCCTTTTCATGATAGCGCGCCATTCCTATAAGCTGGCAAATAGTGATCTGCTGTTCGACCTTTTCAAACGCCTCGGGTAGGTCGTTTTCATTTTCAAAGTATTTTATTCCTAACGGAGTTGTTCGCACCTTCAAAATCCTATCCAACTCTTCACCTATTTTATTAAAATCCGGCATTCCTTTCCCTCCTTCTTTGCTTCCGGGTCAATTGAATGGCCTCAACCGCGCCGACTTCACGTCCCAACGCCCGGCCCACATAGTCCTGACCCGCGGGCCCGCCTGCTAACTGCGAAGCTTTTCAAGCACCTCTTCATTTGTGGGAAACCGACCCGCCGTGTGCTTCGAAAAGACAAGATCGCCATCCACCACCACATCAAAAACGCCGCCTTTTCCTTTGAAGCACTTGCGTGAGAATCGGGGTCACCCTTGAAATAGGACAGATTCCCCATGTCGAGGCCGTCCCCAATCAGTGTTTATAACATATTTTACTCTTTCGATAATACTGTTGACAGCGCCATATTTTTCAATGCACTTCCCCCAAGCCACAAAACAAAACCCCGCTCTCCATCTGTTCAGAGTAACGGGGTTTTGGGGTAACCATAGACCATTTCAAATCCTCTTTCTTTATCGGGTTGAAAGAAGAACATTTTTCAGTAATATTGCCTAATATCGTTTACAAAGAACTATTTCGGAAGTCAATGAAAAAGGTAAAGTGAAACTTGTCGAAGATCCCGTCTTTGCCGGAAAGGTTGACTTTGACTTGATCCGCAAGACCAAATCTTCTAAAGTAGCTAAGACGGCTGGGTACCGCCCTGCAAGGTGGGATGTCCCACTTCAGTGCCGCCGATGGCGGGATTATTTTTGAGTGCGCCCATAGTGGATACAGCATGAACATATTAACAAATCATATCGTTTTCAGGAAAGGAGCATTTTATGGGGAAAAAAGTACTTCGAACGAAATTGTGTGACATTCTGGGAATTGAATATCCCATCTTGAGCGCAGGGATGGGTCCCACACTTATTGGCGAAAATACGGGGGCGCCTGTTGAACTGGTTGTGGCAGTTTCAGAGGCCGGCGGCCTTGGGGTGCTTGGAGGAAGCGGTTTTACCGTTGATGAGCTTAGGAACGCCATTCGGGAAATCAAGGCCCAGACGGACAAGCCCTACGGCGTTGACCTCCTCCTGCCGGCGCGCTTTGCCACAAGAGATTCTATGGCCATGGAAGGAATAGAGGAGCTGCCTCTCAATCAGGTCATTGAGACACTGCCGGAGCCTCATCTAAAATGGCTCAAGAAAGTAAAGAAAGAGATGGGACTTCCTGATGTTGACGTTATGCTGAAAATGAATACTACAACCATGCGTCCTAAGGAAGCTATCCAGGTATGCATTGAAGAGAAGGTCCCTCTCTTTTGTGCAGGGCTGGGTAATCCGGGCTTTATGGTGGAAGAGGCCCATGCTGTGGGAATGAAGGTCCTCGGGATTACGGGAAACACCAAAAACGGTCGCCGTATCGCCAAATCAGATGTAGATCTTCTTGTGGCCCAGGGCCACGAAGGCGGCGGACACACAGGACGGATTGGGACAATGGCCCTGCTGCCCCAGGTTCTTGATGTGGCGGGCTCTGTGCCCGTCCTTGCCGCCGGCGGCATTGGTGACGGCCGTGGTCTTGCGGCCTCATTAGCCATGGGTTGTGTGGGTGTATGGGTGGGTACCCGCTTCCTGGCCACAGATGAGGGGGGAGCCCTGGACGTAAATAAACAGCGTATATTGAATTCGACTGATGAAGGCACCCGTGTCAGTACGGCCTATACCGGCAAGACCCTGCGGGCGAACTATAACAAATTTCACAAGGTCTGGGATAATTCCGGACTTGAACCGCTCCCCTTCCCCCTCCAGGTCCTTATCTCTTCTGCACTCCTCTGGAGCTTTATCGAGGCCGATAAAATGGACCATGTGGGGGGGCTGGCAGGCCAGGTCTCGGGGCTTATCCACGAAATTAAACCTGCCAGAGAGGTCCTCGAGGAAATGGTGGAAGAAGCTGTGGATATCCTCACAAAAAGGATACCCGCGGACGTAATCGCGAAATAGGACTTGGATGATGCCTATTTAAGTCCCATTTTAAGAAACATCACCTGGCCTGGTTTATAAAGAACTACTGGAAAAGCAATAACATCTAAATGCCGGAGGGTGTACCCTTGCC
>CAZFSF010000191.1:0-3063 GCA_964522045.1 uncultured Desulfobacteraceae bacterium | reverse complement strand
TCGGCAATCTGATTACTTCGAACAGGGTAGCAATGAGCTCCCTGTTTTTACCGGCCCGATTCGGATTGACATATTCCCAAACAATGGTTTTATCCGGGGTGACTTCGAATGCTCTGCCCGGATCGGATTCAGTAATCAAGGTGTTTCCGTTTGGTAATCGCTGGCAGGATCCACAGGTTTCGGAATAAAACGGGCCATCTTCACCTCCCCGATAGCACCAGAGAATCTCTCTTGTCAGGGGATCGATTTCTAGCACTGCCGATGAATTCCTAAATCCCTGATTGTCATAGACAAGTAAATGACCGTTATCCAGTAGGGTAGGCTGATGCTGTCTGTGCCACAGATTTGATTCGGCCCAGTAAACAGTTTCTTTTTCGAGATAAACCGCACAGACAAGATCGAGATATAATATTGAGGTCAGCAGTGTGCCTTGTTTAAATGGAGAATTGCGATCAACGGGCGGTTTCTCGATCAGTTCAATCGTATTGGTATGGAAAATATCGCCAGATGTTTTGGCGCGTGTTAAAACCGGCGCAAAAGGAGAATTTTCCAGCATATCAAGCAGGGATATGTTTTTGAGCTCGTTTCCTTCGGAATCAAGAATAGTGATAAAATTTTCAATAATGGGCTTTTCAGGATCGAATCTTTTGTCGATGTGTACTTTACTTGTGAGCAGATACACATTGCCATTTTGGGCCACATACAGATCATGATGAGCAAAGTTGTTTTTACTCCAGAGGAGGTTTGAGTTTTTATCCAGTTTGATAATGCCGACTCCTTCAAAAATCGCATAGAGATCGCCATTTTCCATCAACTGGGCCCGGCGCCAGAACATTTTTGATTTCCAATATTTTTTGCTGGCTTCTTTTTTTGTAACCAATTCAGGAAATACTTCAGTGAGATCGCAATACCACCGGTGAATTATATCACCTGACATGTTCATTAGAAGTGCTTCAGGAGCATGTCCGGATACGATCAAATTAAGGCCGTCGCAAGCGCCTTTATCGTTGTAAACCGTTACATTGGATTCAGCAGGGGCAGGTTTCGATCCGGCCAGATATCCGAGAGACTGGAGGCTTTCGATCATCTGTCTCTGCTTATTTGACAATGAAATCTCTCCAGTTTCTTTTTTTGTTTCTCGCCATCTTCCTGAAAACATTTCTTTCTGGCTGGCTCTCCATTTAGAAATCTGGACAACAGGAAAAAGTCTGAGCCAGTGCCAGATTACGCCGAGACAGATGCCTAAAATAAAAATGAGGATGATTCTGAATTTTTTGTTTCCTGAGGCCATTCGCATTCAATTCTATCAAAAATCAAAAGCGGATGATGAAAAAGCATATTCCGGAAGACAAGTCCAGAAATGAGTACCTATAAAATAAAAACCGTGTTGTAAATGTCAAGCAGTTTTTGAAGATGTGATTGGAATTAAATTGATAAATTAACAATATTAAATCTGTAATGAATAATTATGGATAAAAGATTCAGATCCAAGATTATAAATATCCGTAATCTTGCCATTTCGAGCGTAGCGAGAAATCTTTTATCCATTTAAATTCTAAGGTTTCTCATTCCGTGGAGTTTATCCTGAGCCTGTCGAAGGACGGAATTCAAAATAACAGAAAAATAAATAGTTTCATGGCGCCAATATATTAATTATGTACAATCAGTCGTTTCTTATCATCCAGTTCATTCCCCGATCGATAAGTTTGTAACATTTGACTTTTCTTTTCATAAAAGATCTAACTTATCAAAAAACATAGTTGTGTTTCTTTCGCCCCAGAAGTTTTTGGAATATTGATGAATAGAAAGCGTTTTTCCGTTTTCCTGAAGTGTCCATATTTCAATGGAAATCATTTCTCTTGGCTGATCGTCCCAGTGCATCGCGGTTTTGGATACAATGATCAGTGAGTCCCCTTTTTCAGACCAGCTGGCGGTTTTGATCCGCGGCGCATTCTCGACTTCCGATTGGCATTCCCTGCCGTCCAGTGTCAGGGCTTCTTCTTCGATGCGATTGTCCTGGAATTCCCTGATAAAAGTACTTTTAATATTCAGGTCATTTCCGTTCTGATTGATTTCCAGTTTGTAGGGAAGAAAAGCGGGGCCCCAGTCATCCAGAACCGATTTTTCTTCATTGAAGATCCATTCACCTGAAAAATCGGGCTGCGCCATTTGTGCTTTCTCCCGTAAAGGAAGGGGAGGCAGACCGCACACGGTGCGGTAAGGATCAATGGCTTTCCAATACTCGAGGTCTTCCAGACTGAGTATGCGCGGATCATTGACCAGAGTTTCGAGGTGTTTTTTCAATGTGTTCCGAACCATGCCGGCCCAGATCACGTAATAGGTCCAGTTTGGCTGGTTTTTCAGAATTTCCAGCGTGGGTGGATTGCCGACTTCTCCCAGAGTCACTGGTTTCCCTTTGGAGAGTGATATCAGGCTGTCGTAATAACTTTGCTGAAAATCACGGCCGTAGACGTCCAGCGCGAGAATGTCCAGATAGTCATTGCCGGGATAGTAATTCGATAACTCCATCCCCGGTTTGTTCGGCCGGTCCACGCTCCAGACCCAGATCAGGTTGTTGAGTTTGTGGTGTTTCACATACCGGTCGAACAACTGCTGATACAATCTGCGGGTGCTGTATTCACCGGTACGGGCTCCCCACCAGAACCAGCTGCCGTTCATTTCGTGATACGGACGCCATAGAACAGGCACATGCGCGTCCTGAAGCTGTTTCAGGTAGACTGCAATAGTGTCTACCTGGGCGCACCAGCGTTTGTACAGTTCGGTCCCCGGTGTTAGTACGTTTTTAAACTGATCATCCAGAAGCTGACCCTGCACACTGGCCAGTGAATCCGGATTGGCGCCGTCCAGCGGGCGGAACGTGATCGGCTCGTCCGCGGTGGGAGGGACCGCGTGCCAGCAGATCGTGATGAGGGCGCCCTCACGGTGCAGGCGGATCACTTCTTTGACAATGTCCGGCCGGGCCAGATACGAATCCGTATCGCCGTCTTTGGCGTGTCCCCAGTCCTGGCTGTACACGATGGGTGTTTTGCCGATGTACTCGGC
>CAZFSF010000190.1:0-3114 GCA_964522045.1 uncultured Desulfobacteraceae bacterium | reverse complement strand
ACACAATGTGTTGTCAGAAAACCAAATATCACTAAAGTTCATATACATTGAGAATATCTTAAATTTTCTTACATGTCAAAAACCTGGAATATGCCTTACATAGCACGGTCGGATAAGAGCCCAAACGGGTAATGCCTTAACCGCAACCTACGAGATCAAATCAGTTTTTAGCCAATCTGGAACTTGCTGTTATAAACCACCCTTTCATCAACCACCCTCGGTGATAATGGGAGGCGTTTTCACTCTGTCTCTCCTTTGCCCCATCTTACGATCTTTTTGCGATTGGCAGGGTTCTTACAACAGTTCCTAAAATATGTTTGGCCTGGTTTCTCTGTACCTGAATGCTGCTTGGACGTTCAGTGGGCACACCGGTTGAACGCCCTGGAAGGGAACCCGGTTCAACTGGGCAGGGGGGGCATTCTATTCCCAGCATTAACTCCATGAATGCACCTTTTTAGGGGGAGGGTGAGGTGATGAGGGTTGGCATTCTCGCTTATATCGCATAGGCATCGTCATGAGGCCCGAGCAGAACGAATTTGATTGTGTCATCCGGTGTTTCCCGGCAATCCGAGCATGCCACGACAGCATCATCACCCTTTTTCCGGCACACTTCGCAATACAGGTAGATGATAATGAAATTGCGCTTCACGGGACATGAGTAAAATCCTTGACGGGTACCCTTCAGCGGTTCGCCAAAGGCAATGGGGTTTTCAATTATCATGTCGACCTTTTTCTTGATTGAGGCGTGCTTTTTAACGGCCTTCAGGAAATCGGCTTCAAATCTGGTTTCCATCAGTCCCCAAAGACCTCATCGTATGAATGCCACTGTGCGGTTCCGGCGCGCAATTTGGCCTGAGCATCTTCCATCGCCTGTTGAAATGCAGGGTGGCCGAGAATCGTTTCGATATATTCCCCCTCGACACGCCGTTTCAGGGCCAGCAGGTATTGTGTGACAATATTTGCCACTGAGGTACGGTTTTGAACAGCAAAGTCCTTGGCAAACTCGGCGAGGTCCTGGTCAAGACTTACATTGAGACGCGTTTTAGACATAGCAATCCTCCTTGATCTTTGTTCCTGCAATACGCACGACGGGAACAGATGTCAAAAACAATTGAACCGATACATCTCAGGCGTCTGCCAGGGCCTCATACATGTCTTCCCGTTCGCTGTCAGCGGTTGGTGTCTCATCCATTGAGCCTGAATGAACGGCCCGGACTATCTTTTCACTAACAGCGGCTTGGGGGCCTAGGTTGCGAAACGGGACGGCAACCGCGTCATTGAGTTTGTAAGATTCAAATCGGCTATGGAGATAATCAATGTCAAAAAGATGAAACTCCCTGTCCAAGAGGAAGTACCTGTCGCTATCCGGCATTTCGGAATAGTCTTCGATGAGTTCTCTGAATATATTCCGGTCAAATTTGACATACGTTCGCGTTGGCCGGCTCGAGGCCTCAATTAACCTCTTTCCCGTCACGATGATGCATATCTCGCCCTCGTCCACGTGGGGCCTCTCTTGAACCCCATAGACGAATTCCTTCACCGATGGTTCTATTTTGGAGATGATGTTCCAGCTCATCTTTGTGTGGCCGCTGATATAACACCTCGAAACCGGCCTGGAACCATAAATTTTGCGGAATTTGATACACGAGCAGTCGAGGAATTTCGATAGTAGGGCTTCTGTATCTTTTGAATAATCAAGGACCTTGAGCACAATAGATTTCACATCTTTTGTTGCCTCAGACAAAATACGGTCCAACCTGTTGATATGGTCCTTGGGCAGATCCTCTGTTTTTCGTACCAGAGTATTTCCTATTAGAAGCCCGTCAATGCCGCTGCATAGGAATGTCAGAATCGCATCGTATATCGACCTCACTATCGGCTGACCGTTAATATTGAAGGAGGTGTTGAGGAGAACCGGTATACCGGTTACGTTATGATATTCCTTTATTATTGAATGGAAGAGAGGGTTCTGGTCATGGCTGACCGTCTGCAGCCTGGCAGTCCCATCCACGTGGGTTATCCCCTCTACCCCCGTTGTCATCCCGGGTAGGACCCCATAGATCACTGTCATAAAGGGCTCGGGTCTGTTGATATCAAAATAGTTGCCCACCTCTTCTTCTAAGACCGTGGGAGCAAACGGCCTCCAGGGTTCCCTGTATTTGATCAGACGGTTGGTCTGGTCACGTGCGCAAACAGTCGGCGCAGCCAATATGGATCTGTTTCCGAGCGCCCTCGGGCCTATTTCCTGCCTTCCCTGGAAAAGGGCTACAATCTGATTCTTATGAAGGAGCCGGGCTATATCCTTTGGCGAAATATCTTCATTCTCAACATGAATCGGAAGGTCATACTCATTGATCAGACGGTCCAGTTCCTTTCTGGGAGAGCTTTCTCCATATCCGAGGTAGATATCTTGTGCGGGTATTTTTAAAGCTGCAGGCCGGCTGCCGCTGATTTTAGCGGCAGACGTAAGGGCCGCGCCTAAGGCGATCCCCCTGTCAGAGGCAAGGGGCTGGACAAAGAGATTTTTACAGATCCCGGATTTCAGGATATGATAATTGAGTTGGCTGTTCATGGCAACGCCGCCCGAGAAACATAGGTTTTCAAAGGGCCGGATCTCCTTGACCATCTGGAGTTTTTGAATAATGATTTCCTCGATCAGAGCCTGGATGCTGGCAGCCACATCAGCCTGAAGTCTGTTGAACTCGTTTACAGGTTTCGGCTGGGGCGGACCCAAGACCTTCGCCATTTCACCTCTCATCCCGAGAAGCGAGCCCCCGGGCCACCTGTAGTCGTCACCATCCTTTTCTAAGAGATTACGAATTCGCTCCTTATAGACAGGACTCCCGTAGCTCGCCAATCCCATTATTTTTCCGCAATGCTGGGACGTATTATCGCTCCGGTAGCCTAACCACTCTGTGAAATACTGGTAAAGGATGCCCATGGAAAAATCGTTTGTCAGTTCGCTGGAAATTCGTGAAATAGAATTATCTTCGCCCATATAAAAGGATGTTGATTCTGATTCGCCAGTGCCATCCGCAACGAGTATGACCGAAACATCATAACCTGAAGGGAAAAAAGCCCCTGCCGCGTGGCAATCGTGATGACCCACGAAAC
>CAZFSF010000189.1:0-3144 GCA_964522045.1 uncultured Desulfobacteraceae bacterium | reverse complement strand
CGTTCGCCAGATAAGTCAGGACCGAAGTATGGATTCTACGATTGAAGAATCAGACAAATTGTCGATCGGAGGAAGCTGGTTGATTCCGGCTGAGAGGGACTCCGTTTATGCCGTTGCATCCGACTTCGCACGCATGCCTGAGAACTTCCCTAAGATCGCCCATTCCACGAAGATCCTGACACGCGATGGCAACCGATTGACAATACAGGCAGAAGCTGCATCGTTCGGAAGACTGTTCCCTCGTGTAAATGTATCGATAGATGCTGAGCTGATTCCCGGACGCGGTTATCGTTGTTCAACTTTCAACCGCACCTTTAATACAAGAGGCGAGGAACAGTTGCTCCTAAACGACGCTGAGGGCGGCACGCAAATTGAGTACACGTACGTCGTGACCGTCAAACGGAGATGGTTACGCCAACTCTACGGATGGCTCGTGCGTACGTTTGGAGTTCGATACTGGAAAAGATGCTACTTGACCCCTCTGACAAAACACGCTCAGGAACACCAACGCGCTTTGCTGGCGAACAATCCGTTGCACACGGAGCCGCGGAGCCGGGCGGGTTGACAGTGGAGAATTGTTCGCCGCGGCCCGTTTGGAGTAGATTTCCTGTCCCAGGGCGGTTTTGAAAAGGGCAGCTTCCACGTCGTGCACGGCTAAGGCGTTTCCGGCCAATAATGCATGGACATACCCATTTTCGACCAGCTCAGCGAAGGCATCCCGGGCATCCCGGTCAAACACCACTGCCGGTCCCAGCACCCAGACAATAAAGCCGTGTTTCTGCTCATGTGAGAGAAGCTCGTAAAGTTGATCATAGTCGATGGAAAAGGAGGTTTCCCGCGTGATGCGCGTGCGAAAGGCAAATTTTTGCGAAGCATCTTCTTGGAAACTAAAGGCATCGGTGTGCACAAAAATCCCATCCTCTCCGTTTTCCCGTCTGCCGCAGGCCACAATCTCACCTAACTTGAGATGCCGGAATTCCTTGACCAACAGAGACCCATCCCTTTCCCGGACCACAACACAATCCATTCGCGTCTCTTTCAGAAGACGCAGAGAACCATAGGGGCATCAAAAAAAAGAGACTGATTGAAATCCGGGGAGTTGTAAGACGGCATTATAAAAGACATTCGGTATCACCTATTTCTTTAACCTGTCCTCAAGAGAAAACCGACCACCCGTTCCAAATGATTGACACTGCTGCATTCTTTGGCGATTGAACAGAAAGGGAGATATTTCTTCATGTCTGAATCTCCCGTGCCCCAGAAGGGCGGAGATTCCGGGTTAAGCCAGATCACTCTCTTCCCCCTTTTATGCAGCAGTCTCAAGATACCTGTTTCAGGGTGTCCGTAGTTATTCCTGGCATCGCCTAAGATCAGTACCGTTGTCTTATTTGTAACCTTATCAAGCCATTTCTCTTTGAAATCCCTGAATGCCTGGCCATAATCGGTTCGCCCGAGATTGAGCCCGAGGCCGACCCCTTTCTGCAGCCTGATTAGGGCTTCATCAACATCGTATTTGTCAAACAGATGGCTGACCTCAACCAAGTTAGAGCAGAAGATAAAGGAGCTGATTTTCGCTACCTCCTCATTGAGGCTGTATAAAAAAAGGAGCATGAACCGTGCAACCGTTTCCACGGAACGGCTCACGTCGCAGAGGGCAACCATGTCCGGCCTGTCGATCTTTTTTGTCTTCCATTGAGGTTTGAAAATCAGCCCTTGATAAGCGATGTTCTCTCTAAGGGTTGTTTTCAGGTCAAGGGAGCCCGTCTTCGCCCTTTTCCTTCTCCTTGAATGATAATCATTGATCGGTTTTACTATTCTCTTGATAATAGCATGCATCCGATGAAAATCCCGCTTCTCTAAGTTGGAGAGCTTCATATCCTTCAGATATTTGTCTAAGATTTCTTCTGTTGCCGATGCCGCAAAAAGGGAAAACTGTCGCTCAACAAAATCCTTCACCTTTTCAAAAAGAAGGACTCTCCCCTCTTTTAATGCCCCGGCTCTTTGTTGGGACTGGGCACTTTCGTTGCTGAAAAGGCTTTCGATATCCCGGTTCAGGCCCTCAAGACCCATCCCCTTGAGAATCCGTTGAACATAGAGGCTTTTTTGAGTGAAGAAGTAGATTTCGCTGATCTTTTTCTTTTTGGCAGCCTCTCTCATGGAGATGGAGAGGCCCGTGTTGTCTCCGGTTAGAAGCATCCGGGTAAGAGGGGAGTCCTGGGCATCGGGAGTCGTGGCAGATGGAAAAGGAGGCTCTTCTTCGGGATTCGAAAACCCGTCAAAGGAAAAATAGCTGTCAAAGCAGGCCGCAAAGAGCTCCTTTTCATGTCTGGATTTGGCTAAGGCTGCAGAAAGAGAATCCTGGAGGATCATCCTGTCCTCATAGCCCACAAGTGCAGCAGCCTTCATGGCATCCATGGTTTCAGAAGGTGATATGCGCACGCCAGAACCCCTGAGAGCCACTATCAGATCGAGTAATACCTGTTCCATGTACCCTGCTGCCTCAAACTTCTCTTGCTGTCTTCTCGGCCATTTGGTAGAGACGCCCCTTTACAATCTCAATATCGGCCTCGAATTTCAAAAAGATATTGAGGGTATCTTTTATCAGGTCAGGGCGCAGGTCCTTGGCATTGAGAATCATCAGGACCTTGGCCCAATCAATGGTTTCACTGACCGAAGGGGCTTTTTTTAGATCCAGTTTTCTGACCTGCTGGATAAAAGAGACCAACTGACCCCTCAGTTTTTCCGGGACATCAGGTGCCCGAACCCGGATGATTTCTCGCTCAAGCTTAGGGTCAGGGAATGGGATAAAGAGATGAAGACATCTGCGTTTAAGTGCTTCACTCATTTCTCTGGTATTGTTACTGGTGAGAAAAACGAATGGCTTTGTCACGGCCTGAATTGTCCCTATCTCCGGAACAGATACCTGAAAATCGGACAGGATCTCTAATAAAAAGGCCTCGAACTCCTGGTCTGATTTGTCAACTTCATCCACCAAGAGTACCGCGCCCGCCTCCTGTTGAAGGGCCTCTAATAAGGGCCTTGGGGCAAGAAAATCAGGGGAAAAGAAAATATCATCGTACTGGTGAACTTTGGACATGGAAGCAGCCAACCCTTCCGCCCCCTCTAAAAGATCATTCAACTTAT
>CAZFSF010000188.1:0-3170 GCA_964522045.1 uncultured Desulfobacteraceae bacterium | reverse complement strand
AGCCCATCTGTGTTGAAGCCTGTCCGATGATGGCCATTGATGTGGGGCCATTGGACGAACTTAAAACCAAATATGCAGGCAGCCAGGAAGCCGAAGGCTTTAAGTATTCGAAAACGTGCAAACCATCGGTTGTTTTTAAGCCGAAAACGTGCACACTGAAGGATTGAATACATCTCCTGAACAGTGCCCTCCTGTTACTATATAAAGGCACGCTGATAGGTTTTTAGGTTGCATCGCTAAGGACCACAAGAGACGATTTCCTGAATCAATTAACCTTAAAACCTAACACAGGAGCCGTTCATGACCGCCGCCTCCGGCTCTATCAGGACACGATGAGGGGGTCAGAGCAGCTTTTGCTTTTTGAACGGGCACGAATCAATCCCACTTGATACAGGAGGTCATCATGGGGTATTCGAATATTATCCTTGAACGTCACGATCATAATTCTCCTGTCACACTTGCTGTGGGCGGTTGCGGGTCTGGATAAAGGCATTTAGGCAGTCGTCACTGAAATCCTTATCAACAGAAAAAACTGAGGTTATATGATTATGATCAAGGCCGTTCTCTGGGACTTCGGCGGTGTTATTACCACCAGCCCGTTTAAAGCCTTTAATCGATTTGAAATTGAGAACAATATTCCAAGGGATTTTATCCGGGGCATCAATGCCACAAATCCGAAAACTAATGCCTGGGCCCTTTTTGAAAGCAGCCGCATTTCCCTGGAGGAATTCGACCGGAAATTCGAAGAAGAAACCCGGGCCGCCGGGTTCCCTGTTCCCGGAAAAAAGGTGTTGGAACTTTTGACCGGAGACATAAGCCCCGGGATGGTTCGGGCCCTGAAAATCTGCAAACAGCATTTTACCATCGGCTGCATTACCAACAATATGAAGTCGGGCGAAGGACCGGCAGTGGCTGAAATGGATGAAAAAGCCGCCGAGGTTCAGGCAATCATGGAAATGTTTGATGTGGTGGTGGAGTCCAGCAGGGAAGGGACCCGCAAGCCTGATCCGGAAATATATCGGATTGCATTATCCCGGATGGATGTTCCGGCGGAGCAGACGGTGTTTTTGGATGATCTGGGAATAAATCTGAAACCGGCAAAGATGCTGGGCATGAAAACCATAAAAGTGCTTGACGAGACCCAGGCGTTAAAGGATCTGGAGCGAATTACCGGATTGCGCTTTTCATAGCGTCTGCCGATGAATGGCCGATTTGCCCGATTCCTTCGCCGGTATCATATGTGTGGATGAAGGATTGCCCGTGAAACCCTTGCATACCCTCGAAAAATAGCCTTTTGTACCGATAATGCCGCTGGCCGTAAGATCCCGGGACCGGTATGGGAAGCGAGCCCTCAGGGAGGAATGACCACCATGGATTTAGAGGAGATGAAGACGAAGCCCTGGTACCGGGCATATCCGAAAGAGGTCAGACAGCAGTTGGAGAGCTACAGGCTCCCGGAGATCCCCGTATTCAGGCTGCTGGAATCAACGGCCAAATACTATCCCGATTCAGCCGCCGTGGTCTACGAGCCCGAGAACTTCATTGTAAATTACCGTGAGCTATGCAGTTTGAGCAGACGATTCGCGTCAGGTCTCCAAAACAGATTTGGTCTATAAAGGGGTAAAGGGGTCAAATCTACGCTTGGCTCTTGTTTCTTGATAAAGCATTTAGCTCTCAGCTGAAAGATTCATCGATACAAGGGATATTAAACACGCGAATCGAACAAGGGGTTGTGCCAGACGCCGTCATTCGAGCTGAAACATCCTATCATCTCATCTTAACCCATAACCCATTGATTCCCGGGTTGCTGGAGGTCTTGATGTTCGAATCTGTCTGGCCTCAATGCCTAATTTCTTCATCCTGTACTGAAGTGTAGATCTGGGAATGCCCAACAGGCTGGCGGCACCATGTTTTCCCCCCACAACCCACCTACACTGTGTCAAGGCGTCTTCAATGTGCTTTCTTTCCATCTCGTCCTTGGTCAAAAATCCACCAGCATACCCTTTTCTTGAATGCTCCAATGGCTGCAATAGTCTATGGATATCTCCTTCGGTTATTAAATGCCCTGCACGGTGAATCATGATTCTTTCCACCAAATTCTGCAGTTCCCGGACATTACCTGGCCACTGGTACTGACAGAGTGCCTCAATTGCCGCTGAGGAGTAGCGTGTTTCGGGCTTTTGCAGTTTTTCCGCAAAGTTGGTTGTAAAACACCTGACCAAGAGAGGGACATCTCCGATACGATCCCTCAGGGGAGGAATATTCAGGTGTACGGTATTGACCCGATAATAGAGGTCTCTACGAAAGGTCCTATCCTGTATTTTTCGCGGCAAATCCTGATTCGTGGCTGCAATAACCCTGAAATCAACTGAGATGGGGGAGCTCTCTCCCACCCTCTCAAAAGCCTTCTCCTCCAACACTTGAAGGAGCTTGGCCTGGCTCTGTACGGGCAGATCGCCTATTTCGTCAAGGAATGCAGTGCCACCATCAGCCATCTCAAAACGACCGATTCTCCGATTGCTGGCCCCGGTGAATGATCCTTTGGCATGTCCGAAAAGTTCACTCTCGATGAGTGTAGGGACGAGTGCAGCACAATTCACCTTGACAAAAAGATGGTCCTTACGCCAGCTTAAATTATGTATGTGACGGGCTATGTGGTCCTTGCCCGTCCCTGTTTCACCGCTGATCAGCACGCTTGTGTCCGTATCTGCCACCAGGTCCACATCGCGCATGAGCTCGACCATGACGTCACTGTTATAATAGAATTTTAGATTCAAGCGATCCAGTCTTTCAAGAACATACCGTTTTTCCTTCTCAAGTTTTTCGTTGATAAGTCTCAATTTATCGTAAGAAAGCATATTGTCTATTGCAATGGTGATTTGAACGGATAAATCCTCTATAAATCCACACAGCTCATCAAGGTTTTGAGGACACTCTTTAAAGGAAAAGTGAAGGGATCCAAGAATTTTGTCCCTGATAATCAAAGGGAAAGCGAGGGTGGACCTCAGGCCCTCTTTCCACATGGATTCGGCAGTGGTTAGTTGATCAGATTTGGACAGGTCTTTGATGATGACAGGCCTTCTCGATTCAATCACCATACGAGCGACTGACCCCTTGGGTAAAGGCCTGCTGCTTTCACAAGTTATTCCGTCGGGCTTAATCCCTTCAGC
>CAZFSF010000187.1:0-3198 GCA_964522045.1 uncultured Desulfobacteraceae bacterium | reverse complement strand
ATTGTCGAAGAGGAGTTTTATTCGGTTAAATTTCACAAATTGGAAGTCATTCCGGATAAAGAATATTATTTTCAAGCAAACGGGAAGTTAGAACGCGTGTTACGTGCTATTGTCGATGATAAAATTACGAGATTTACATATTTAAATAAATTGCAAGGTATTAATGCCAAAAACGGGCCATCTATTAAGATAGATATAGTTTTTGACGAAATTATTAATGAGATTTGCATAAATCTTTTTCAAGATGGACTGAAATCATCTTTAAAAAATTTTTTACCAGAATATATCAAATATCTTGCCTATAAGATTGAATCAGAAACTAAATTGACCAATACTGATGCGAAATTGGAAAGTATTATAATTCAGGCTGCAATGGAAGATTTAAAATCCTATAATGTAACCTCCATAAAGACATCCTCTGGGAAGATAGAATATAATTATAAATTGGATAATTGTCTTTTTGAAACTTTGGATGGATATTATATAGATAAATTAATGCTATTGAAGGATAAGGATTTTGCTGAGAGATACAATTTAACTGGAATTAAATATTATCAAAAAATAATCAAGGGATTAAAGAAAGGTGCTGATTATCAAAAGTTAAAAGACCTGAGAGAATCAATGAAAGATGAACTTAATGAATTACAGGAACTGATTTTAGATGACATTCTTTACACCTATCATAACGATTTCGAAAAATCATTAAAAACCTCAGAAAAAATCAGTGATTCTTATCCAGATCAGCCAGTAGGATTTTTATTCCATTCGCTGACTCACCTTGCGATGGGTAACTATAATGATGCTTTGGAAAGTTTAAATGAATCAGAGGGGATAGCTCAACAGAATTGGTTGATTTGTCAAAAAGCACAAGCATTAAGTAAACTGAGCAAATACGATTTAGCAAACGAAATATTGGATAAAGCATTGGAGAGCGATTCTGAAAACATTTTGTTACTCCGTACTAAAATAATGGTTAATATTAGTAATAATAAGTGTTGTCATGAACATCCAGAATTACTTTTTAACTTAGTTAATAGCGGTTTAGAGTTAAGTCCGAATAATTTAGATTTTAAACTATTAAAAGCGATAATCTATTGCATAACTGAGAATTATAAAGACGCCAAACGATTTCTTGATAAGGATCTTAACATGTACTATTATGATGAAGAATATTCTTCAGTTGGAACCTCTTGTTTGTTTATACGAGCATTTTCGTATACTGCTCGTGGTAAATTTGATAAAGCAATGAAGGATGCTCAAAAATCAAGAGTTCACTATGAGAATCATTATACAGCATTTGCATCAAGCGCTTTAGTATTAGGATATAATCTGATCTTTAATTTCAAGCCAGATCAAAATGATAAAGAAGAATTCATAGAACAAATCGATAAAGCAATAATTTCGGCTCCTAATAAAGGAATACAATCTCGATTTTTATCATTTAAAGCAGCCGTTTTTCATGAAACAGGCGATATTAACGAAGCACTGAATACCATTGACAATGCTCTCGAACTCGCACCAGATGACATTAAACTTCATCATCAAAAAGTATATATCCTTTATAGTTCAAATAAAAAGCTGGAAGCAATAGATTTGATAGATTACATCATTGAGCACTTTGAAGAAGAGCGATTTAAAATGATTCAAACAAAATCAGTTATTTATTACCAGATGAAAGATTTTGAATCAGCATTAAAAGTTAACGATGAGATAATTAAACGATTTCCAAAAGATAAATATGAAACGTCATATCCAAATATTCTTAATAATAGAGCAGTAATATTAGCAGAACTTGGTAAAAAGGATGAAGCAATTAAAACGGCTAAAGAAATGATTGAATATAATAAGGAAGATGGAAATCTACGCGATTCTCTTGGAGAAATATTGCTCATTGTTGGGGATTATGAAGATGCCATAAAGCAATTTGAAGAAGCAATAGAATTGGATCCAACAGGCTGGTTTATTGATCAATCTTTTATAAAAATGGGATTGTGCTATATGAACTTAGGAGAATTTGAGAAAGCTAAAAAGAATTTTGAAATTGGCAAGGAGTTATTGGAGAAAAAACCTCCTAAAGAGCGAACATTGTTTGATCATGATCCTGATGTTTATCTCATGGAACTCAAAGAAAAAATGAAAAATTCATAATTATTTTTTTAACATTTTTAACACATTTCAAGTATGCAAGTACAGAATACTTGATTGCAGAATAGAAGGAGATAGATAATTCAATTAAAAAAATTACATGATAACGTGAAAGGGATGGGATATAAATACCTCCAAAAAGCGAAAATAAGCCCGAAATTCGGCAAGTTATTACCAGTCGATTTTAACCCTTATCGTCTTCGATCTATTCGAACTTATCCCGCTGAGGATATTTATTTTGAAATTCGAACTTATATTTTAAATTCTGGGGTCCCAGATTATATATGGCTAAAAGGTCCTGGAGACTTTTCACTTTATTCTGGGTTAAGACGATTAGTTAAACTAATCCATCTTGAATATCCCGAACAAAAGATCGGTCTATACGCCAATAGCACTCTTTTTCAAAGAAAAGATATTCGAGATGATTTATTGGGATGTGATTTGCTAGCCATTAACTTGAATAGCATGGATGAATCAAATTTTTCTAAAGTATGTGCTTGTAATGAACCCGTGAAATTAAATGACGTAAAAAAGGGGATCAGGGATTTTGCAAGAGATTTTCAAGGATACTTATTCGTTTATACAATGTTTTTAAATGGAGTGAATGATACAGTTGAGAACGTGACGGAGCTTAAAGACTTCATCATAGAAATTCGACCACATAGCTTTTCAATTGGAGAGTACACAGAAGGAGGGTTTGGTCCGATTTCGCGAGAATTCAAGAACTATATAAAGGAGAGTTTTAATGACATGCCATTTGAGATCTCCTTCAATTTTTAGATCCGAATCCTTAAGAATCTTTTTATGCAAGAATATGATAAAATAATCAAACAAATTAAGTACTTATTCTCCTTTTTTTAACAACATAATTTTAAAAACAATACAATCAACTTGTGTCCATATCTGAAAACTAATCGAACAGACTGCATATGGTTAATGCTTACTCTAAGATCGATATTACTAATTGCCATTAAAGTTGAGATAGAGTAATAAATTTAAAAAAAAATTAAAAATAAAAAAATAGTTATATTTTATGATACGTGGTTCATGCTT
>CAZFSF010000186.1:0-3289 GCA_964522045.1 uncultured Desulfobacteraceae bacterium | reverse complement strand
CCATAAATGGCCCTTTTCCGCAATCTCGGCGTCAAACTGCGGGGTTCCTTGTGCGACGTACTAAAGTACGTCTCCGTACAACCCCTTGTTTTCCTTGACCTTGCGGAAAATTCCTCATTTATGAATTGGAAACCCACAGTGCTCACAGTGGAATTAACGGATGGACTCTAGTTGACCCTCTTGTGATTCCCTAACCCGGACAAGCCGGAAGGTTGAAGATTTCAGATTTCAGATTTGGAGAACTTGCTTGTTTTTTCATAAAGAAACAACAGAGAAGGTCAAGTCAGAGAGCGGTTTAGTGCTACGGATAATTTCTGGTTTTTGCGAGTTTGTCAAACTTTAGGCACTTCAAACTTTAGGCACTTTAGGCACTTTAGGCACTTATTTCCATAAGGAGGGAGCAATGGCGTTAATGACAAAGGAGCAGTATCTGTCGAGTATCAGAAAACTTGATCACCGGGTGTTCATTCAAGGGAAAAGGGTTGAGAGCGTACCGGATCATCCCATATCAAGGCCACCTGCCATGGCGATGGCCGAGACGTATCAACAAGCTGAACAGCGGGATATGAAACCGTTGTTCACGGCACAGTCTCACCTCACCGGTGAAACAGTAAACCGGTTTACGCATATCCAGCAGAGCGTAGAGGATCTCCAAAAAAAAATCCTTATGCTGAGAGAGATGGGGAGAAAAACCGCCTGCTGCTTTCAACGCTGTGCAGGTCTGGACTGCATGAATACCGTCTATGCCATTACCTATGATCTGGATCAGGAGTTCGGAACCCGGTATCATAATCGCTTTATCGATTTCATGAAATATATCCAGTCAAATGATCTCGTACCCGCTGCCTGCATGACAGATACGAAGGGGGACCGTAGCCTTCCCCCCTCAAAACAGGAAGACCCGGACCAGTATATGCATATCGTGGAAGAAAAGGAGGGAGGCATCGTGGTTCGCGGGGCAAAGCTCCATATTACCGGTGCAGTCAATTCCCATGAACTGCTCGTCGTTCCCACAAGGGCCTTGAGAGAGGCGGACAGGGCGTATGCTGTATCCTTTGCCGTGCCCGCGGATACCAAAGGGGTCACTTTCATATACGGACGTCAGCCATCTGATACAAGACGCCTTGAGGATGGCCGGTCAGACGTGGGCAACCTCTATTACGGTGGCTGTGAGGCCATGGTGACCTTTGACGATGTTTTTGTGCCGGAAGAGAGGATATTCATGAAAGGGGAATACCCGATGGCCGGGCGGCTCGTGGAGCTTTTTGCGGCCCACCACAGGGCCAGTTATGGGGGGTGCAAGGTGGGCGTTGGCGATGTTCTCATCGGAGCAACAGCGGCCATAGCCGAGGCCCACGGCACGGAGAAGACCTCCCATATCAAGGATAAGATAGCGGAGATGATCCATCTTAATGAGACGCTGCATGCAGGGGCCTTGGCCAGCACAGGCAAGGGCTATCCCACACCAAGCGGCGCCTACGCTGTAGATCCCCTCCTGGCCAATGTATGCAAGCTCAACATCACCCGCTTTCCCTTTGAGATATCCCGCCTGGCCCAGGACATTGCCGGCGGCCTCATGGTCACCATGCCTTCACTAAAGGATCAGGAGAACCCTGAAATAGGGCCATATATAAAGAAGTATCTCGTGGGCAGGAAGGGCGTGGATAGCGAAAAACGAGTGCGAATACTCCGTCTTATTGAGAATATTACATTAGGAACCGGCGCGGTTTCATATTTAACGGAATCGATTCATGGGGCCGGCTCTCCCCAGGCCCAAAAAATCATGATTACACGATTGGCCGACATTGATTCTGCCAAGTCCTGCGCCTATAAATTGTGCGGGTTTTGAATTTAAACCGGATGGAGCTAAACTTGTCAATTCAGGGGTTTAGGAATCGAAAATACAGGAGGAAAATCGATGAACACATCTCAATTGGCTGAACAATCTCAATTCATCTATAACAATCTGAGGCTCAAGACATTTCCAGTGGGAGTGAAATTCTTGAAAGAAAAAGATGCCCTCCCCGAAAAAGCACGCAGGCCTGCAATATTTCTCAAGAAGAGAATCACCGTCTGCCAGGCAATGACCATGGCGCGGACCTATGGCTGGCAAATGGGTATGACTTCAGAAGACTTGATATGTGTGCTTTCATCCCTTGCCTTGGGCTTCACTGACTCCCCGGAACCTTCAAAAGAGATGGCCGGTGCATTCTTTACCGCCAGCTATAAGAGCAGTATTGAGAAGACCACAAGCGAGGTGGACCAGATGTGCTTTTTGGATAATGGCAAATATCAGGCACTTCTCATCAGTCCTCTCCACAAAATACCACTACCGCCTGATACCATTGTCATTTATGGAAATCCCGGCCAGGTTTCCCGTCTTGTCCAGGCTGCCACATTTGACATGGAAGAAAAAATCGCCGGGATTTTTGGAGGAAAGGTGGAATGTCCCGAATACCTCATTCGTCCCATGATATCGGACAAACCAAGGGTTGTTCTCCCGGGACCTGGAGATCGCGTTTTTTCTATGACCGCGGATGATGAAATGATCCTTGCCCTTCCCCATTCCTTTCTGGAATCCCTCATCACTGGCCTGAAGGAATCGGGCAAGAAGATCGGGGCGCGTTACCCCATAACCTTTTATCAGAATTTCCAGCCGGAGTTCCCAAAACACTACCAGGAATTAGGCAAAAAACTCGGCCTTTAAGAGCCTGCTGAATCCTTCATCTGAAGGCGCCGGGTATCAGGCCAAAGGAATCCATCGTCCATATCATGACTGTACAATGAAATCAAAAACCATCAATAATTTCTCTCCTGTCTGTAGAAGAGCCATCCGCAGGACAATTGAAGGGAGTACGGATTAATCCAAAAAGATCTCTCGGACCTTGACATTGGCCAAATGTGTATGTATTATGTCCTGCATACACATCAAAGATAGGAGGTAAAAGGGTGCGAACCAATATTGTTATTGATGACGAACTCATGAATGAGGCCATGACACTCAGCCACATAAAAACTAAAAAAGCTGTTGTTGAGACCGGGCTTAAATTATTGGTTCAAATTAAGAAACAAGAAAAAATCAAAAGCTTACGCGGTGAACTGAAATGGGATGGTGACCTCGACGCGATGAGGTTCGATCAGTGATTTTGGTCGACTCATCCGTATGGATCGATTATTTCAACGGCATTCGCACGTGGCAGACAAATTTGCTTGACAACCACCCACGACTCACATAGTGAAACCTTTTCCCGCCTCCACCCATCTGACCCTATTTTTCTTAATATATTTC
>CAZFSF010000185.1:0-3388 GCA_964522045.1 uncultured Desulfobacteraceae bacterium | reverse complement strand
CAATTCATCTCCGCTGGCTTAACATCTTCGCCATTAATGCACCGATTCCCTGGGGCAACATCTCTTCCGGGGCCAATTTTCCCAAAATATCAAGAAAGGCCTTGGCCGGCGGCGAAAGATGCTGGTCCTTCAGGTAAGCGACTCTGATGTCTAAGAAAAGCCGGTGACCCTGCAGCGGAACAGTGGCTAATTTCCCCTCTCTAAGTTCAACCGCCACAGCCTCTTTTACTAAGAAGGATATCCCGTCACCCCGCTGGGCCAACTGTTTAATGAATTCTGTGTTGCTCGTCTCCATCAACACGACAGGCGTGCAATTATTTTTTGCAAACATCTTATTAACAAGATTACGTGTTCCCGAACCTATCTCCTTCATAATGATCGGTTCTTTAGAGATGTACTCAAAAGTGGTGGGGCTTTTTCCTGCGAGATGGTGATCGGGAGCAGCAATAAGAACCACTTCCTCCTTGCTAAAAGGGAAAAAGCAGACATCAGGGTGGTCTTCTGTCTTGGCAATGATTGCTATTTCGTTCTGGAAATCGAGGAGGCTGAGAGTCATGTCCTTAGAACTCCCCTCATCGAGATGGATTTGGATATGGGGATATGTTTCGCGAAAACTGGTGATCATCAAGGGCATAAAGTAGCGGGCGTAGGTTTTGGTTGTGCCGAGCCTGAGTACGCCACGCTTCAGCTTCCGCATCTCCTCCATGACATCTTCTATCTCCTTTTCATAGTCAAATATTTTGCGTGCGTACTGATACAGGGTCTTCCCTTCATCGGTGAGGTATACCTTCCGGCCTCTTTTCTTGAATAGCTTCAGGTTACAGTGATCTTCAAGGAGTTTCATCTGTGCAGTTACAGCGGGTTGGGTAACATAAAGTTTTTCCGCAGCAGTGGTATAGCTCCCGTGTTTTGCGGCCTGGCAAAAAGTCCTGAGTTGATTGAAATTGATCATTTGATATTCAGCCGGAACCAAACAGGTCTCGCGCAAAGACGCAAAGACGCAAAAATGTATCATTCTGCCCACAATGGCGATATGGCAAATCTTTCGCAAACATGATTTGAATAGACAGGTACTAAATCATCGTCTAAAGCAAAATTTATGATTCAAAATAATCCATAACCTAAATTTATATATATCATAAGAAGAAAGGATTTGACAGTCTTTATTTAATTGGAGAATATTTTGACGCTGTTCAACTATTTCTTATTAACCCAAAACCTTAAACAGACAGGGAGGAGAAAAATGGCAGATACGAATGAAGGAAGGTTTCCGGATCCACACGAGATTCAGGTCCCCCCGGAACTTGAAGGCTGGGAGGAGATGTACCCGTCACATTATCTGTTCTCCAAGGAGAGAGGGGAATGGGAAAGCGGCCAGTTCTGGTATCAGGATAAAATTCATGCGCCAGAGCCGATGCCGCCATTGGACCTGCTTTTTCAGGAGGCATGGCAGATCTCTCTCTCCCAATATACGACCAGGGTATTCTGTATCCCGCCTGCACAGGGGATCGCCCAGAGAATGGTCGGGCCATATATGTACATCTGCGCTATCGCGCCCCCCCCGGACGAGATAATCGGTGAGAAGGCCGGGCTGTTTGAGAAACGGGTATTCTATGTCTTTGAGCATTATAATGAGCTGTGGGACAAATGGCTTACAAAATTCAAGGCCCTTGGTGAAGAGATGAAGGGGTTGGAAATCCCCAAAGAAATGCCAAAATATGTGCCTGAGGACCAGGTACTTCCAGCGCCCAAAGGCTTTTATGTTTCCTACGATCTGATCGAATCATTCGACAGACTTGTGCACCAGATGTTTAAGGGATGGCAGTACCACTTTGAGATGTTGAACCTGACCTACCTTGCCTATCTCATGTTCGGGGATGTAGCCCGGAAGCTATTCCCCGGGATCAGTGAAAGTGCCATTGGAAAGATGGTGGCCGGGGCCTATGTCTCAATGTTCCGTCCTGAAGAGGAGCTGTGCCAGTTGTCCAGACTCGCCGTTTCTCTGAGCGGGGTGGCTGACATCCTCAAAAAGGAGACAAAGGCCGCAGAGAAAATAGCCGAGCTTGAGAAGACGTCTGACGGGAAGCAGTGGCTCGAGGCCTTTGATAAGGCCAAAGACCCGTGGTTTTTCGTATCTTGCGGCAGTGGATGGTTCCATTATGAGGGGAGTTGGATTAACAAGCTGGATATTCCCTATAGCTATATCAAGAGTTATGTGGAACGGCTGGAAAATGGAGAGACAATCGAAAGGGCTTTGGACGAGGTCGACAAGGAGAGGGACAAAACTGTTGCCAAATACCGCGAACTGATTGAGAGCGATGAAGACAGGACTGCCTTTGATGGCGCCCATAATACAGTCAGAACCATATACAAATATGCCGAGGACCACCTTTTCTGGGTGGAACACTGGTTCCACACCATATGGTTTTCCAAGGTAAGGGAATTTGGAACCCTCTTAGTTGATAACGGGATGTTGAATGAAGTGGATGACATATTCATGTTCAACCGGTACGAGATCCCCGAGATCCTTACTGAAGTTGCCACCAGCTGGGCCCTTGGCGTGGATATCCCGGTGAGGGGCGATTACTACAAGGCCAAGGCTGATAAGCGGAAGAAAATCCTCAAGGCGGCAGGTGAGTGGATGCCGAGCCCGGCCCTGGGTGTCCCGCCCGAGGAAGTGGCAGAGCCGTTTACCATTATGCTATGGGGTGTCACCACTGATAAGGTCAAGGAATGGCTCAAAGGGATGGGAGAAGTCAGTACCAAGGATGTTTCTGAGCTGAAAGGGTTTGCTTCTTCAGCGGGCGTTGTGGAAGGAAAGGCCCGGGTTCTCAAGCGGCTCGATGAGATTGTGGGTCTGGAACAGGGTGATATCCTGGTGTGCCCCACCACCAATCCTTCCTGGGCCCCGGTTTTTACCAAAATCAAGGCAGCGGTTACGGATATCGGCGGGCTCACCAGCCATGCCGCCATTGTGTGCAGAGAATATGGGGTCCCGTCTGTTACTGGAGCTGGAATTGCCACAGCGGTTATTAAGACAGGTGATACTCTCAGGGTTGATGGTGATACGGGAGTTGTCACTATTTTAGAAAGGGCCTGATAATCCGTAGGGGTTCACGGGTTCAAGGTTCAGAGGTTAAGGGGTAAGCTAACTCTTTCCTATTTCATAATCATAATCATAATCATAATCTTGCTCAACACGATTATGATTAAGAGTACGATTAAGATTATGATGTGTCTGCAAAAAGCCCTCATTAGTGGACAATTGTGAATCATTGCCCCTAATGGGCTTTAGGAGGATTTCTTTGAACCCGTGAACGGTTACAAACTTCCATGGAGGAATAGATGGATTACATTCTAGATTTTGAACTTTTAGATAAAACTTCTC
>CAZFSF010000184.1:0-3392 GCA_964522045.1 uncultured Desulfobacteraceae bacterium | reverse complement strand
GTGACTCCCTAAGTCAATGGAGGCAACGGGCTGTTTCATCTTTGAATGGTATTAAATGGGGGAAAGTTTTGCAGTAATCGTTCACCGGTTCATGGTTTTTAAGGTTCAGGCCTCTGATCTCTGTCGAAGATCCCGCTGGGCGGGAAGCCCATGAACGGATACTATCTAACAAATATTAGTGGTCGTGTCAATCCATAGCATATGTTCACCAATAATAAAAAATGTATGGCACCCAAAACCTGCTTGACAAACGCAGCTCCTTTTCTGTAAGAATTGTGCGGATATGATTTTTTAGGTTCTATCCACCCCACATTTAAGATTTCCCCTCTCGTGGGACAATTAGGGGTTGAACGAAAATCACGCCTTGGCGTGATTCAGCCATTAATTGAAAGACCGCTCAAACAGGAACCCTCTATTCGACCCTAACGCACCGAGGAAATAGAATAATGGAAGTCAAAACAGAACGAATAATCGCTTATTGCCTTGCAGCAATACTCCTTGTGGTGGGTGTAATCTGTTATGCGGCTTTTGCAAAAAAGGCGCCTGAACAGCCCATAAGGATCATGTTTAAGAATACCGGAGGGAATGTCCTGTTTGATCACAAAAAACATATGTCCGAATCTGGGTATGGCATCGAGTGTGCCGACTGCCATCATGACCTTGAAAACAAAGGAGAGAAACCGTCTGCTTGCGCGGAATGTCATACCGATGACAGCGAGGATGCCCCAAAAAGATCAGATGCCTTTCACAAACAGTGCAAGAGCTGTCACGAAGATGGTGGAGGTCCGGTAAACTGTGCAGAGTGTCATGCAATATAAGGAATTTGGAGGGATGACTGGATGATTAGGATGGCTGGATGAGGAGGTTTTGAGAATCCGGGTAATCTTCGTAACCTGCCCGCTTGTGCCTCGCAGTGGCAGGCGGGTCTGTGGATGGGATTGAGGCCAGGAGGCAGAAATGATTAAAAAACCGTTTTTCGGTCTGGGGAAACCTAAGCTGAGATATTCAGGGATTAAAGATCTTGAGGGAAAAGATGTCAAAGAAATTCCCCCCTCAACCAGGATTACCCTCATGCACAAATCACCTAACGGTGAACTGGACGACCTTGCCCTCTCAATTGGTGATGAAGTCAGGACAGGGCAGAAGCTGAATCTCCGTGAGACCGGGGAAGAGTACCTGACTTCAACAGCGACGGGCACGATCATCGACATATCACATACCACAGGATATGCTGCGCAGTCCTTCACTTCGGTTTCCATTGAAGCCAAATCGAAGGATCTGTGGGATGATAAATTCGAAAAAGCCCTTCCCTTTTTGTCGTGCCTCCCTGGAATCTCTGATCTATCCTCTCTTATCAAAATAGACAACCCCCTGAACACGATCATCATTAACGGTTTAGATCAAGACCTGCTGATCGCCACAAACCAACTAATCGTGAAAACCGAGGCCGAGAATTTAGCCGAAGGGGTTGAATGTCTAAAAAAAATCACCGGTGTTAAAAAAGTCATCTTTGTCGTGCCCCCTTCCCTGATCCCGGAGGCGGAGAAGAGCGGCGCTGAGGTTAAGGTGATTGAACCTATTTATCCCGATGCAACCCCCAGTCTGCTGATGCAAGAAATACTCGACAATCCAGTCTCGCCATCAAAAAGCCTCGAAGATCTGGGCGTCGGTTTTATCAGTGCTGAGGCTGTTGTGGCCTTGAGGACTGCCGTCGTAGAAGGAAAAATGCCCGTCACCAAGGTGGTAACTGTCATTGACAAAGATAACAGGCTCACCTGCATCAAGGCCAGGATAGGGACTCGTGTAAGCGATATTCTCAACGCCCTGAATATTGACGTCTCGCAGGGAGATCGTCTGGTGTTTGGCGGTCCCATGTCGGGCCAGGGGGTCTACTCAGAGGATATGCCGATACTCCCCGACACGGATGCCATTATGGTGCAGGACAAGGGCCAGGTGATTCCGGTAGGTAATGACCCATGTGTCAACTGTGGGGAGTGTATCAGGGCCTGTCCTGCCAGATTACCTGTCAACATGCTTATAAGGCTCCTTGAAAACGGCCTGTATGAAGAGGCGGCTCAAGAGTATGATCTCCTTTACTGCGTAGAATGCGGTCTTTGTAGTTATGTGTGTGTAATGCGAATCCCCATATTCCATTATATCATGCTGGGAAAACATGAACTTGCCTTAACAAGACGCCTGGAGGAATCGAATGGCTAACCAGAAACTTTTTGTCAGTTCCCATGCCCCTTACTGGCACAACAGGAGTAGCCTCTCGGCGAAGAGTTATAATATTTTGTTGGCAGCCCTTCCCGCACTCATGTTGGGCATATATCAGTACGGCACCCCTGCCCTCGGTGTTGTGGCCCTTTCCGTCTCCACGGCCATGATCTGGGAACTTATCATGAACACTGTGACAAAACGCCAGGTCAGCATCGGAGACGGCAACGCCGCTGTTATCGGTCTTCTCTTAGCAATGCTCCTCCCTGCGACAACGCCCTGGTGGACTGTGGTGATAGGCACCTTTTTAGCCATTGTGGTGGGAAAACAGATATACGGTGGTATTGGCTGCAACCCGCTCAACCCCACATTAGTTTCCATAGCGATAATTACGCTCTCATGGAAAGGCCTTTTGGATTTCGATGAGGCCTTGGTGAATTACGATCTTGGATTTTACATGGTATATCCATTGGCCGCACTCAAGCATCTCGGAACCTCAGTGGTCTCCAACTACTCGGTTGGCGATCTCCTTATGGGCCGGTATGCAGGCGCAATAGGGTCCACCTTCGGTCTCGGCCTTATAATCGGAGGGGTCTACCTGATCCTTCGCGGGATGATCCGGTGGGAGATATCGATCTCCTTCTTAGCCGGTGTTTTTGTAACCGCCCTCCTGTTTAACATCTCCGGCCCTGAAAAATATGCCGGGCCGCTGTTCCATCTCCTGACCGGATACACCCTGATAGGCGCCTTCTTCCTTGCCACTGAAGACTCATCGTCACCAGTGAATTTCATCCCCATGTTGATATACGGGGCGTGCGCAGGTTCCCTTACGGTTCTCATCCGGAACATAGGCAGTTTTGTGGATGGAACGGTATTTGCCATCCTTATGATGAATGTTGCCAACCCGCTTTTAGACAAGATCAGGCCAAAGGCATTGGGAAGGGGGATTAAACATGCGTGAAATGTTAAAGCTCTTCATAGCCGTTGTTGTGTTCAGTTGTCTTTCCGGTGGCGTTCTGGCCGCGATTCAGAACGTAACCAAGGAGAGGATCGAATACCAGCAGCTCAAATTCATTAAAGGCCCCACCATAAAAGGTATTATGGAAGGATGCTCAAACGACCCCCTCATTGATCGACTAAAGATCCTCGATGAGGCTAAGGAGATGAACTTTTTC
>CAZFSF010000183.1:0-3437 GCA_964522045.1 uncultured Desulfobacteraceae bacterium | reverse complement strand
CGGCCTTTTCCCGGCAGGAGAGTAGAGAGGTTAAGAATGGCAGAACTAACAGCGGTTCAGCTTTTCCACCAGGAAGAGAAAAGAAGAAGGTTCAGGCGTGGGGGTTTTTTTATAAGGTTAGGCGTGCTCTGTATTTTACTTCTTGTCCCATTTGTTTTGCCTTCATATAAGACAGTAGATCTTGCCGTCAAGATAATGATTTTTGCGACCCTGGTGGCAAGTTTCGATATTATGCTGGGGTATACGGGGATACTCTCATTTGGGCACGGCATGTTTTTCGGAATCGGGGCCTATTGTGTTGTCTTCCTTATTTCCAAATACGGCGCACCCACCTATCTAAATCTCATGCTTGGCATGGCAACAGCAGCGGCGGTAGCCGCAGGAGTAGCAATTCTCGTAAGCTTTTTATCCCTGAGAGTAAAGACAATCTTTTTTGCGATGGTAACTCTTGCCATAGCTGAGCTTGCAATTATACTTGCGACAAAATTGAGCGTTTTTACAGGAGGGGAAGACGGAATAAGCCTGGCCATGCCTGGGATATTTTCATTTGCCTACAGCGCGGGCAAATTTTTAGGCGTGGAAATTACCGGAAAAATTATTACCTATTATCTTATTTTGCTGTCGTGCCTTGGGATGTTTATGATGATGCTTCGCTTCACGAATTCACCCCTTGGCCGGGTACTTCAGGCGATACGGGATAACGAACAGAGGGCTGAGGCACTTGGTTTTAAGACTTTTGTCTTCCAGGGGATTTCAATAACTTTCGGTTGCGTAATGGCTGCAATAAGCGGAGGGTTTTATGCTATGTGGGTCGGCTACGTGAACCCTGAATCATGTCTCGGCGTGTTTGCCATAATGCTTGCCGTCCTCCTGATGTGCATCATAGGTGGTATGGGAACCCTGTACGGTGGTATCGTAGGTGCAGCCTTTTATCTTATCACCGAGACCTTCCTGCCTGACCTTCAGCATTTGGCAAAGGACTTGTTTCCCAGTGCCGTTTTTTTGCATAATGTGATGGAGCGCTGGTACCTGTTCCTGGGCGTACTTTTCATTTTGGTGATCATCTTTTTTCCAAAAGGGGTCATTGGCTCAGTACAGGATTACACGGCACGCCGCAAGGCGGCCCGGTCTTCATAGACTGGCAAGACATTCCCGGCCTTTTATATCACTATCTTCCGTGTGTCCTTTACCCAGGATTACCTAAAAAGAAAGGAGTATTAGACGATGCTTTACGGTGACTGGATCGGTCGATGGGGAAAGAGCTTTCCTGAGAAGGAAGCCCTTGTAGACATTATTGACGACCGGCGATATACATACGGTCAACTGGCTGACGAGGTGCATCGCATGGCCAATTTTTTAGGCACCGAGTTGGACATCAAACAGGGCGACCGCATCGCCATGCTCTCTTTTAATCGTGCCGAATATATCAAACTCTTTTTTGCCGCCAGCCGGTTAGGGGCTATTCTGGTCCCTTTGAATTTTCGTCTGGCCCCTGACGAGTTCAGCTACTATCTGGAGGATTGCTCACCCAAAGCCCTCTTCTTCGACGCCGATCATCAGTCGGTGGTGCAGGAGTTCAAGTCAAGGGCGAGGGTCGCCCACTATGTCTGTCTGGAGCAGGATGATTCGGTGGGCACGAGTTTGGCGGCCATCTGGGATCAACTTGATCCGGATCCGCCACCGGAGGTGGAAATCAAGGCCGATGACCCCCAGTTGATCATCTATACCTCCGGCACAACGGGCCTGCCCAAAGGGGTGATCCTGACCCATGGTATGATTACCTGGAATTCCTTTAATACCAATATCGGCTGGGATCTGAGATCCGGCGACAGCACGATCCTTCACTCGGCCATGTTCTATACGGCCGGATGGAATGTCTTTACGCTCCCTCTTTTTCACGGTCGAGGCAGTAATGTGCTGGTCAGGAGCTTTGATACGGATCTCATTATGGATCTCATTGAGAGGGAGCGGGTGACCCTCTTTTTCGGAGTCCCGACCATGTACCAGATGATCATGGACTCGCCCGGGTTTGCTGACGCGGATTTCTCATCTATCCGGTTTATGGTTTCAGGAGGCGCGCCCCTGCCGCGGAAGGTTTTTGAGACCTTCAAGGAGCAGAAAGGCATTTATCTCTGGGAGGGGTACGGGCTGACGGAGGTGGGGCCCAACAATTTCATGGCCAATGGAAAGCTTGGGTCTGTGGGTCATCCGATGTTTCATGTGGATATACAGGTCGTGGACCCGGATGGGGAAGAACTCCCTCCGGGTTCGGATGGCGAACTCCTCATCCGGGGAGATCATATGTGCGCCGGATACTGGAATAAGCCCGGGGAAACCGTAGAAGCGATCCGAGAGGGTTGGTTCCACACAGGGGATCTGGCCAGAATCGATCAGGATGGCTGCCTCTCTATTGTGGGTCGGAAGAAGGACATGTTTATCTCCGGGGGTATCAACGTGTATCCGGCGGAGATCGAACGGGCCATTGAGGCCCATCCCCATGTGACAGGGGCCGCCGTCATCGGTGTTCCGGACGAAAAATGGGGGGAGGTGGGAAAGGCGATCCTTGAATTTCATGAAGGAAAGACCCTCAGCCTCGAGGAGCTTCAGGATTTTCTGAAGGAACGCTTGGGTAAATTTAAGATCCCCAAATACATGGCGAGCGTAGAGGAACTCCCCCGCACCGTGGCTTCGGGGAAGGTTCAGAAGTTTCTCCTGAAGGATAAATACGGCCGGGCGGATAATCAATAGTCTCTTAATTCCCTCAAATGAATAGGGGGAACTATCCTTTGAATTGTGGAAGAAGGTGTGAAAAGATGGCGGTAAGAATGGATCAGGAAAAGACTCCCAAAGGTGGAAGCCCTGATGATTTTGAATTTTTCAATCAGGCGATGAAAAAGGGCATGGAAGTCGGCCGTTTCTGCCTGGATATGATGAATTCCTATTCCCGGTCCGTAAACGTGGCCTTTGACAGGGAGTCGGACAGAGAGGCACAGCAAGAGATTCAGGATGAGATATCCCAGAAATCCCTCAAAACGTATCAAGAGATAATAGGCAAGTACCTCACCATGCCCCAGTTGGGTCTTGGAAGGGAGGCCCTTCAAAAGGGAATGTTGTCGCTGGATGCCTGCAACAGGCTGATGATATCCGTTGGAGAATTCGTTATAAAATTCAATATACCCTTTAAAGAAGCTATGGACGCCCTTCAGAGGTCCATGAAAGAAAAAAAGGATATAAAAAGTCCAAGAGATCTCTATGATATTCTTGTCCCCATACTTGATGAGAGATATGATGATTATCTCAAGTCGCCTGAAGGTGTCCAGGATGTGATGGATGTGATCGAAGCGTATCTGGATTACGAGGATAAGTTAAATGGAGTCAGAGAGGAATGGTTTAAATCTCAGTCACTCCCCTCCAAGAAGGATATGGATGAGGTATAC
>CAZFSF010000182.1:0-3530 GCA_964522045.1 uncultured Desulfobacteraceae bacterium | reverse complement strand
TGAATGCAGACCTCGTTGAGCGGTTGAGTCCCGCCTCAGTTATCACCGCCTGCAAGGGTCCTCTCAAAGAGCCTTAGATATTCTTTCGCCGAACGATGCCAGGAGAAATCCTGATCCATTGCCTTCCACATCATTCCTTGCCACACATCAGGCAGTTCGAAAATCTTGACAGCACGTTTTACCCCCTCCACCAGATCCTCTGCCTGAAACCGATCAAACTTAAAGCCTGTGCCCTGACCCTTTTTTTCCTCGGGATCAATGACCGTGTCTTTCAGGCCTCCGGTTGCAATAATCAATATTTTCATAAGACCTCTTTTCCCCCGCTAAACCCTTTTGACCCTGTCGAAGCTCCCCTACCTGTGCAGAGGGAACCTTTGAATCTCTGCTGTTACCTGTCTAATCCCTTGACATCATAAGGATGGCTTCCTATCATAGCCCCGACTTTTTGTGAATTCATCAACCATTTAACGAATGATGAAAGAGGATTCCGATGAAAATATTTGATAATCTCTATTTCTTTCCGTGGAATAGCATGAGCGCAAATAATTGTAACACCTATTTTATTGACGGCGAAAAAAGGATACTGGTGGATCCCGGCCACTACCACCTCTTCGATCACGTACGGGACGAGCTCTCCGGCCTTTCCCTTTCCCCCGAGAATATCGAGATGGTAATCATCACCCATGGTCATCCCGATCATATGGAAGGCGTAAAGATTTTTCAAGAGACAGATGCACTAATTGCAGTCTCATCAGAGGAAATGCAATTTATAAAAACCGTTGCCCCTCATTACGGAAAAATCCTTGGTATTCCCGATTTTGAGCCGGGCATCCTGCTTCAAGAGGGGGACTTGAAAATCGGCAATCTGAATTTTGAGGTCATCCATACTCCGGGACACTCACCAGGCTCCGTGTGCCTCTATTGGCCTGACAGAAAAACGCTTTTCACAGGCGATGTCGTCTTTGACCAGGGGATCGGGAGAACCGACCTCCCCGGCGGTGACGGAGAAAAACTCAAGGAGAGCATCCGGAAAATCTCCCGGCTTGATGTGGACTATCTGCTCACAGGTCACGGCGATATTGTGACAGGCAAGGAGGCCGTAAAACAGAATTTTAAGGCAATTGAGGATTTCTGGTTTGGGTATATTTGACTTAGGGTGATGATAACGCAACCCTTGAATCCCGCTGAAAGCGGGAAACCTTTGAACCCGTTAACGATTATAGAAATACCATGTCGCATCATACGCCATCCATAGATTTTGACCTGCGACAGTTAGAGATTTTTCGCAAGGTGGTTGACCTGAAGAGCTTTTCCAGGGCCGCCAAAGAGGTCTTTCGTGCTCAGGCCTCTGTCAGCGAGAGGATTGCCACACTCGAAAATATGGTTGGGACAAAGCTCTTGAACCGTTTGGGCAGGGAGGTGGTTCCCACCAAGGCGGGCGAACTTCTTTACAAACACGCAGTGCTCCTCTTAGAGATGAAGAGAACCGCATCCTTGGAGATGGAGAGTTTTCTTGGGATCAAGCGGGGTGAAATTCACCTGGGCGGGAGCACCATCCCTGGCGAATATATCCTCCCAAATGTCATCGGGCAATTTTGCCGGCAATACCCTTCTCTATCAGTAACGCTGACTGTTGGAGACACAGGCGGAATCGAAAACCGCGTTTTAACCGGCGACCTTGAGTTGGGTGTGGTCGGTTCCAAGGGCTCTCAGCCAAGCCTTATTCTTCATGAACTGTGGAAGGATGAACTTGTCTTAGCCGTCCCTGCCAAACATCGGTGGGCAGAGAAAAGTGAGATCTCCACGGAAGAGCTTTGTGAAGAGCCTTTTATCTTTAGAGAGGCTGGCTCGGGCACATTCAAGATCCTCGATGATTATCTCCGGTCCACCGGGGCAAAGGGACTGGCTGGCCTCAAACCGGTTGCATGGTTTGGCACATCCACGGCCATCAAGGAGGGGATAAAGGGAGGGCTTGGTGTATCGATCCTCTCATCGAGGGCCTTAGATACTGAATTGAGAACTGGCATCCTCAAGACCTTGAAGGTAAGGAATCTCCCCATGACCCGCAGTTTTTACCTGATCAGGGACAGAAGGAGAATTGCGTCTCCCCTCTGCCAGGCCTTGATCGACTTCTTATTTACCGCATCTGAAAAAGAGGAAGACAGGAATGAAGTATGAGCTGATAGATTACCGGGGAGATTGCTGAAAGGCCTATCAGGACGTAGGCCTATGTCTAAGGATACTACCTCCGGGGGAAACATTTGAGTTTATCCTCGAGAGGGAAAAACTTGAAAATATCAGGAAAGTGGTCTTCCACAACCAGGGAGAAGTTTTGTCAGAGAGAGTTGTGGATAACGATGTTCAACTCAGGGTGAGAAAAGTCTCAGGGGAAGAAAAATCAGCGCGCAATTGATGAAGCGGCTAAGAACCCTCGGTGGGTTGCGCAGACATCGCCTTGACCGGCACATCTCCAGCCTGTTAATGGCCATTGCGATCGGTATCCTCAGCGGGTACGGGGCAGTGCTCTTCCGTTTTGTGATCCAGGGCGCCCAATATGCCTTTTATCAAAACACCGAAGATATCCTGACCTTTGTCAGCACCGTACCTGTCTACTGCCTGATAGGCCTGCCCGCCCTCGGGGGGTTGGTCGTCGGTCTGCTCGTCCGCTTCGGGGCAAGGGAGGCCAAAGGGCATGGAGTCCCTGAGGTTATGGAGGCCGTGTCTCTTAGCGGCGGCCGTATTCGCAAGAGGGTGGCCCTTGTAAAGATCATTGCCTCGGCCGTATGTATCGGTTCAGGGGGTTCAGTGGGCCGGGAAGGGCCGATTGTCCAGATCGGTTCGTCCATAGGCTCCAGCATCTCCCAGATATTAAAGACCTCCGTGCCTCAACAGAGAACCATGGTCGGATGCGGGGCCGCGGCCGGGATTGCCGCCACATTCAATGCCCCTATTGCGGGGGTGCTCTTTGCCTTGGAGGTAATCTTAGAGGATTTCGGTTTGGCCGCGTTTTCACCGGTGGTTCTTTCCTCGGTGATGGCCACTACCATCTCCAGACACTACTTCGGTGACTTCCCGGCCTTTGTTATCCCATCCTATGAACTTGCATCCCTCTGGGAATTTGCCATCTACCCCTTTCTGGGATTGTTGGCCGGGCTACTGGCCATACTGTTCATTGTGGTATTGTACAAGGCTGAAGACCTCTTTGATGCCAGCAAGATTCCTGAGTGGATCAAACCGGCCTTAGGGGGTATTCTGCTTGGTCTCCTCCTGTTGAAATGGCCCCAGGTCTTCGGGGTCGGGTATGGGGCCATCAACGAATCCCTTCTTAACGAGATGTCAGGGTTATTGCTCTTTACCCTGATATTTGCCAAAATGGGCGCGACCTCGATAACGCTTGGCTCAGGAGGCTCTGGCGGTATCTTTGCGCCGTCCCTCTTTATGGGGGCCATGGCCGGCGGGTTTTTTGGATGGGTTGTAAATATCCTGTTTCCGGGTATTACTGCTTCACCCGCTGCCTATGCCCTTGTCGG
>CAZFSF010000181.1:0-3572 GCA_964522045.1 uncultured Desulfobacteraceae bacterium | reverse complement strand
CACGGGACAAATCGATTTCGAGTCGACCCCGTTACGACCACTTCGGTACCTCTCCGGAATGCTCAATTCCCCCTGCGGGTCTGAAAAAACTCCTGCATCAGGGCCCGACATTCTTCTTCCATAATCCCGGCCGTGACTTCTACCCTGTGATTGAGTCGATCATCCTGATTCAGGTCATACAATGACCCTGCGGCGCCGGCCTTAGGATCATGGGCCCCAAATACAAGCCGGGCGATCCTTGCATTGATAGCGGCTCCCATACACATGAGGCATGGCTCAATGGTCACAACAAGAATAGACCCGTTAAGCCGGTAGTTATGGCAGGCCGCGCCTCCTCTTCTCAATGCAAGGATTTCAGCGTGGGCTGTAGGATCTTCAAGGGCGATCGGCTGGTTATGGGCCCTGGCCATGATCCGGCCATCCGGATCGGCTAAGACTGCCCCAACAGGGACCTCACCGCTTGAAAATGCCTCTTTCGCCTCCATAATTGCTTGAGTCATTAAATAATAAAGATCCTGCACCATTTTGCAATCTCTTTTACAATATTTTTTCTGTTTGCGTCAACATGATTGTGTTTTCACTGGTTAAGAATCTTTGACAGGATAAACAGGATGAACGGGATAAGATTCTGATACAATTCCTGTAAATCAAAAAGGTGAATCAAACCAAAAATTTAAATTCAAGTTTCGCACCCCATAATTCGAAATATAACATTAACATCCGATGGTTGAGAGTCGATTTAAGTAATGGCTATAATAAGGCATTCAACATTGAAAAATTGAGGTTGAAACCATTTGAACAAAAGTGAAGGATTTATATAAGTAGCTCTTAATATTAACACAAGGCTTCATTTGCTCACTTCCCAATAATACTTGGGGTGCGAAACTTGAGTTTAAATTTGACCTTACATGATGATCAAAAAGATGAGGCCAATTGATCCTGGAGATCCTGTACATCCTGTCAAAAAAAATGAGAAAGTGTAAACAGGTATATGGAAGGTGCTTGCTTCTGTATTTTATTTTTTTACAGGTTCATAGGGAAGTTTTGGTTCTGCTGGTTTAAACATCCTGAGGAAACTGGCAAATGCCAATGTGTTTCCCTTCTCGTATTCAAAGCTCGCTAAAGTGATTGCTGAATTACGGATCTTGCCTAACATTTCTTTCCAGGCCTTCGAATCTGCGATGACCTTAATATCAAGCTCCATTTGATCGATTTCTTCCGGTGAACGGGGGCGAATCTCCGCCACACCATGACGGACATGAATGGTATAACCCTGATTAATGTCCGGGAATTTCATACCGACGATCTTATTCACATCTACGCTGGCCTCTGGATCCAGATTGACAGCCAATGATTCAAAATATCCCTTTAGGGGAAAACTGTGAAGCAATTTGGGGGTGGGCCTTGCTGTTTCCCGGGCCACGAATCCGTCTCGAATTTCCAGTGCCTCGGTCAAGTAATAGTGCCTGGCATTAGGATTCCCCTCCCTTTCACCCAGTGCGATCAAGGCCTTGACGCGAATATCTTTGGCTTGCTCATTTTTCGGTTTCAGACGGACTAAATGTCCTGTGAGCTGCAGCGCTGCTTGATACTCACCGTTTTTCAAGGCCGTTTCGGCGTGTTTCATAAGTTGAGCCTCACCTCCGGCGATCCGGGCAATCAGTTCAGCCTGTTTAAGCCGTGTCAGAGGTTGGAGGTTGGCAGAATCGCCATCAAACCACCCCAGATTTCCTGAAAACATGGAGCGAGCCGACCAGGACGATTTTCCGTAAAATTCTTGCAGATATGGCAGGCACCTTAAATGGGGAGGAAGTACGACATATTCTACCAACTCATCGGGAGTCATCCCCATGTTCGTTCCCCGGATGGACTGATCGTGAACAAACTGAATGGCATCACGGTAATTGGTAAGAATCTTCTGGATTTTCTTGGATCCCACAATAGGGCGAGTGTGACTGGGAATTAAAACTTCAGGATTAAGATCACGCATTTTATCAATACTCTCGTACCACTGCTGTAAACTGCGGAAAGGCGTTCCGCGGATGGTGTAGAGGTTCGGGAAAGTCCAGTAGAAATTATCGCCGGGCATCAATACCTTTTGCCCTGGCAGCCACACAAAAAGATGATCGTTGGTTTCTCCGGGAGCATGAACTAACTTAAATTTTATTCCTGCAACCTCGGTCTCGAGGATATCGGAAAAAGTCTTAGTGGGCTGCACAAATCCAACAGTGCTCTCCGGACCGATACTTAGATGAGGGCCAATACCGGCATTGACCAAGCCTTTCCTGTCAAGAAAATTCCCAAACATTCGCATGGCACGCATGCCGGTGATGGGTCGCATCTTGTTCAGAATCCGTTTGACATAATAAAGGGTTGTTTCATGGGCATAAACTTCAGGGTTACCCTCTGCCGCAAAAATCTCCGCGCCAAAAATATGATCGGCATGGTTATGTGTGTAAATAATCGCCTTGATCGGTTTTGGGGTGATTTTTCTAAATTCGGACAAAACATTGGCTGCCGCTTCCCTGGTTTCCATTGTATCTACAATTATCAGACCATCTTTGCCTTCAATCATAATAGAGTTTGCCAGGCCAAAGCCAATGGCAACATAAATGTTTTTCGTCCCCTTTACTTTTTCCACACCCTTTTTGAAGATTTGTGAATGTTCGGAAAGCTCTGCTGGAGTCTTTATGTCCGCAATGGATTTCTTTCTAACTGGTACTGTTGTTTTGTAGACTGTGAAAGAAATGGCTATTAATACCAATACGATACAACTCCATAATAATAGGGCTCTCTGTTTCTTTAACATTTTCTCTTCTTCCCTATAAGTCAACTATCCCAACGCATTGGAGAGTCCTGGAGTGCGCAACACCTTGATAGACCTCTTCAAATTCCAAGCCGCTGGATATCTTCAGTAATTGATCCATTGTAATTTTTCCACGTGGATCTTCTCCGCCTCTCCAGGCCTCTTTCGGGGCCGGCTGCATAATGTCCAATTTCCCATCTTTCACCGGGATGCTAACCTGGATGCCAAGCGGTTTAAATCTGGAAGGAGCCGGTAAATAATCACTTCGTATTGGCGTCCTGGGACAGGACTTTTTCCTGAATTTCTTTGATTTTGGCATTATTCAGTAGCTTCAGGAACTTCGGGTTGGACATGAGGGCAGCGATATTACCTGATTGTACGGCCGCCATGATGTCCGGATCTTTCAACAGGGACTGCATTTCGGGATCATTCTGCAGAGACATGACCAGGCCCATAATCTCTTTGTTGTTCATTATGGACGTCTGAAGGTTCTCTATCTCCGGCGATACAGACTGGCCCGGGCTATTCACAATTTCCTTTTCGGTGGAACTGCCAGAAGTTGGACGAATGACCCGGATTTGGGATTCATTTATTTTTAGGGTACCGAGGCTGTTGGACCTCACAATATAATCCCCATCGCTGTGAGAGATGATTTCCCCTAAAATGATTCCCCCGTCGACCAGTTTAATTTCACTGAGTTGGCCCGCAGATACATTGCAGGTCAAGGCAGTGAGAAAAAATAAAAAACATGTGATAATGTGCTTCA
>CAZFSF010000180.1:0-3630 GCA_964522045.1 uncultured Desulfobacteraceae bacterium | reverse complement strand
CGATAATGACAGCATCATTATTAACCCGCCGCTGGCGGAAGTGTGATACGTTTTTTGATTAACTGGATTTATCCGCCAGACTTATGGTAGATTGATATCAAGTCTATCCTGTTATCCTGTCAAATATTTTGCACCGGTGAACTATTACCTGCGATGTTCCTAATAGAGACAAAAAACCTCAAATTGCAATTAGAAATTGTGCCCGTAGAATCTTTGTTGTTGCATGAAGAAGTCATTCCACACCATGCCGATGAGCTGATCTTAGAGTTCAGGAACTGGGCTAATTTGCAGAACCCTATCATTGTTGATGAAAATCACATGGTCTTAGACGGACATCATCGCGCATTTGTTTTCAAAAAGCTGAGATTCAACTATATTTCGGTGTGCAAAATAGACTACTTCAATGAAAACGTTCAGTTGCGTTATTGGTTCAGGCTATTGGGGAAGATCGAGGGCACGAATTCGCTGAGGCAGATTATTGAAGCGATGAACGGGAATCTGCACCAGGTGAATGACGGGGAGGCATTAAAAAGAACATTAGAAGAAAACAGGTTTCATTGCGGCATCCAGCATGGAGATTTTTTTGCGTCAGTAAGCTTCCACAAAACGGCCGTAAATGATGCTGTAAACGCCTACCATGTTATCGAAAGGATTCAAAACAGGCTGATACGAGAAGGGAAGAGCATTGAGTATATCCCTTGTCAATCTGTACAGGAAGGCAAGTTCTCTAATCAACTGAAAATGGACGAGATAATTATCTGGACACCTCAAATATCCAAAGAGATGGTGGCGGATGCCGTAAGGCAGAAAAAGAGATTTGCCCCAAAGGCAACACGCCATTTGATCCCGGCGCGGCCTCTCAATGTGAACGTTCCAATCAGTTTGTTCAAAAAAGACATTTCTTTGGAAGAGATCAACATGAGGTTCTCTGAATTCCTCAAGAAAAAGAGTCTGAGGCGATTCGCCCCGGGCCAAATAATAAACGGAAGATATTATGAAGAAGAGCTGTTTGTCTTTTTCGATGACAAGGATCATGTTTCAGAAAGGGGCTTGCCATGAGCGATAAGCAAAAGACTATAAACCTGTCAGCGATCGGGCTTGACTCTCCCGGTCTGGTTTCCAAGATCACAAGAGAGGTATTTGAAGTGGGCGGGAACATCATTGATGTGGAAGAGACCTGTCGGAGAGGCCTTTTTTCCATCTTCCTCACTATCGCCTTCCCCTCTACAAGCGATTCGATCGACTCCATTACGGATTCTCTGAAGAGTATAGAAGATAAAACAGGTTTGAAGGTAATCTTGGGTGAATATTATGAAAGAGAGGTCAATGGTCCCTCTGAAAAAGAAAACCATTTAGTAACTATCTTGGGAATGGATCGCCCCGGACTTATTGCTGACATCTCCGGCTTTTTTCTCAAACACAACATCAATATTGAAAACTGCAGGATGATAGCCAGGGGAGAGTTCTTCTCAATGGAGATGTTGATAGACTCCATGGGGATGCCAACCGGCCAGGACTTGGATCGAAACGAGGCGATTAATCATTGGAAAAGTGAGCTTAAGGATCTATGCGTCGAGCTTGATCAAAGCGTAGTTATTCAAAGCGAAAACATATTTAACAAAATTAAAAAGCTTGTTGTTTTTGATCTGGAATCCACCTTGCTCGAAGATTTTTCCCTTAAGAATTTCTTAGAAACAATAAGGGGAGAGGTGAGATCAATTGATAATACCACCCGGTTTTTGGACGACGACAAGGGCCGGATGGCGGCAACGGTTGAGAACGCCAAAATGCTAAAGAATATACCTGTTCGTGATTTTGAGAGGTTCAGCGCCATACTCCGGTTAAGTCCTGGATCCTCTGAACTGATTCGGGTTTTGAAGTCCATGGGTTTTAAGGTCGCAATCCTGTCATCCGGTTTTGATCTTTTTGTCAAAAAGATTCTCCAGGAAGCAGGGGTTGATTACGCATTTTCAAATACCCTTCAGGTTGACGAAAACGATATCGTAACCGGGGAATTGGAGGAGCCCGTAATCACCGATGGCACAAAGGAGGAAATCCTTGAGTTCATTATGAACGTGGAAAAAATCAGCCGCGATCAGGTAATCGCCATAGGGGATGGTTCTACCCGATCCCATTTCATAAAAAATGCAGGGCTCTCTATTGCGTTCAAGCCGGGCGAAAAGAGCATCAAGACCGACGGGTTCCTCAGCAGTGATCAAATTATTAACCTCTTGTACTGTTTAGGAATTCCCAAGACAGAGCTGAAAAGGTATCTTGAGGGGAGTTTCGCTGAAAAGTGATTGTGTGACAGGAAACTTGCGGCCGGATACCTTGACACCCAACCGTTTCTTCCCTATACTCCCAAAGGTTTTTTGGCTTGAACCTTTGAACGCCTACAAAATATGTAACCATTAACAGTGATCCTATCGGGTCGCAATCATAGGAGGTTAGAATGAGCTTTAACGCAAATGATTTCAGAGATCTTGATCCGGGTGAACGTGTCCTGATGGGACCGGGACCCAGCGATGTTCCCGTTCGTATCCTGCAGGCCATGTCTGCTCCCTGTATCGGCCACCTTGACCCTGTTTTCCTCTCCATCATGGATGAAACCCAGCGTCTGCTCCGGTTTCTCTTCCAGACGGAAAATGCGCTGACAATACCGGTCTCAGGCACCGGGAGCGCAGGGATGGAGACCTGTTTTGTCAACTTGGTGGAACCGGGCGACGAGGTAGTGGTCTGCGTGAACGGTGTCTTTGGAACCCGGATGTGTGACATTGTGAACCGCTTAGACGCCAAGCTCATAAGGGTGGATGCCGAATGGGGAAAGACAATTGATCCGGATTCAGTCCGTGAGGGCGTGAAGGGAAAGAACCCGAAGGTTCTTGCGGTCGTCCAAGCCGAGACCTCCACCGGTGTTCTTCAGCCCCTCGAAGACCTTTCAAGTATAGCAAAGGAGTCCGGGGCCTTGTTTCTCGTGGATATGGTAACGTCCTTAGCCGGTATTGAGGTGGCATTAGACAAGATGGGAATCGATGCGGCCTACAGCGGGACCCAGAAGTGCATCTCCTGCCCCCCCGGCCTCTCCCCGGTCTCATTCAGCGATGCTGCCATGGAGGCCCTGAAAAATCGGAAAAGCCCGGTCATCAGCTGGTATCTCGATATGAGTATGGTGAGCAGTTACTGGGGTGCGGACAGGAAATACCACCACACGGCCCCCATCAATATGATCTACGGGCTCCGTGAGGCCCTGCGCATCATTGCAGAGGAGGGACTTGAGGCCCGTTTTGTTAGACATATGCTTAACCACCGGGCCTTGGTCGCGGGGATAGAGGGAATGGGGCTGTCCATGCTTGTCCGGGAGGGGGAACGGCTCCCCATGTTGAATGCCGTTCAAATCCCCGAAGGGGCGGACGATCTGCAGGTTCGCAAGGCCCTTCTTAACGATTTCGGGATGGAGATCGGCGGAGGCTTAGGCGCTCTTGCGGGGAAGGTATGGCGGGTAGGTCTGATGGGCCATGCGTCCCGTCGCAGTAACGTCTTCCTCTTTCTGTCGGCCTTGGAGACGATACTTAAAGCCCAGGGTGTCAACGTCCAGCCAGGCGCCCTTGAAGCGGCTTCATCCGTGTATTA
>CAZFSF010000179.1:0-3669 GCA_964522045.1 uncultured Desulfobacteraceae bacterium | reverse complement strand
TCCACATAAGGGCCCATGGTGATATGATTCTTGGCCCCTCGCACCACAATCCCTTCGCTGGTTTTTTCCACCACGTGAAGGTACAGATCAGGATCTTCCTGCTGAGAAGGTCTCGCCTTTCTGTTCCCTTTCGCATCGGTCATGGATGTACTGCCCACCAGATCGTTGGCCTGATAATATTTCGCGAACTCCAGAAAATTATCATGGTAATTTGTGCCCTTGGCGTCATCAATATCTTTCGTGACAACCCCTATGGCATTCAAGGTATCCGTGGCCATACAGCGCTGAGCACACCCACCAACACGGTGACAACAGAGTCTTTTCATCTCCTGCTGTTTATAGAGGTCTTCAATGCTCAAGTTCAGAGCGGTGAAACGGTTTATGGTTTCACCGGTCAGGTGGGAGCGGGTCACGATCAGGTCCTTTAAATCCGGATCATTGACTGAATCAAAAGTAATCCTGAGGGTATTGATCGCAATTTCAAGCATGGGGTCATCGCGCCCAATCTTTTTTCCATGGGCATAGACGTTGGGTCTCATTCTGCTCAATCTTTCAACATATTCTTCTGATGTCTTGAGGGCCATTGCAATTCTCCATTTGACTATTATCGGTTTTTGATTGTCAGACTCTCGATAAAAATTTCTTATTCAGCGATTCAACCCATGAGACCTTTGAAAAACGTTCAATTTCGTTCAAGATCTCGGAAACCCTACGCACCTGACCGTGCTTTCCTCATTTCCTTTTCAAGCGAGCTGCCAAATCCTGAGCGCAACTGAACTTGTTTTAAAACCCATTGTCAAGAAAAAAAATATAGAGAACCCATGTAAATCCCGATGCTACAAGGAATGGCTGCGTTTCTTATAAATTGGCCTGTTTTTATCCCGTTTTCTAAAACATTCTTTTTCAATGCTTACGGCTTGACACAAATGAATCTAATATAATAGATTTCTCTCAATGGTAGATTACTGGTTCAATCCATAATTCCGATTAGGAATCAATTTACTTATTCATCATCCAAACAAGAGACGACTCTTTTCAACCCTATCTAAAAGAAAGAAGGCAAATTGGAACCGATTTACGACAAAAGGCCATGGTTAAAAAACTATCCCGAGTGGGTACCCAGCGATTTGGAACTCACCGATGATACTGCTTTAAGCGACTTTGTAAACGCCACTATTCGTAACCCTGAGGCTCCCGCACTATATTACTTCGATTATATCATATCCTATGGAGAGATTGATCGGCTATCGGACAACCTGGCTGCAGCCTTTGAGGATCTTGGCCTCAGAAAAGGAGACCGGATCGTCATCGATCTTCAGAGTGTCCCCCAGTTCCTGATTGCGACTTATGCGGCCTGGAAAGTCGGGGCCATCGTGGTACCCCTGAACCCCATGTATAAGGAGAAGGAGCTGACCTATTTCTGCCAGGACTCCGGGGCAACGCTCTTTTTTACATTAGATGAAATCGCAAATAAATTAGACCTCTCTTTTTTAGACGATACCTCTGTCAAAAATGTGATCACCACATCCCCCTTGGATTTCCTTCGGCCTGAAACCGAACCACCGGGACTGCTGAAAGGGACGAAAAAGATTGCTGTTCCTGGGACTTCCGACATGCTGGAAACGATTGAGGGATTCAGGGATAAGAGACCGAATGACCCTGGACTCACACCAGAAGACATCGCCTATCTGACCTATACCTCAGGGACGACCGGCCCCCCAAAAGGTGCAATGAACACCCACGGCAACATCGCCTTTAATGCCCGCGTGTACCAACTCATGCAAAAAATTGATGACAATGACGTCGTGTTAGGCGTGGCCCCCCTGTTCCATGTAACAGGTGAGGTGGCCCATCTGGCCATTGCCGCCTTGGCCGGGATTCCGGTGGTTCTCTATTACCGCTTTGATCCAGGTGAGACACTCCGTCTCATCGAAAAATGGAAGGTCACGGTAACTGTTGCTTCCATTACCGTATATATTGCCCTGATCAATCATTCGGATATCAAAAAGAGAGACCTCTCCAGTTTTGTAAAGGCATATAGCGGAGGGGCCCCGGTTTCAGAGGCCACTGTCAAACAATTTAAAGATCTGACCGGTTTGTACCTTTATAATGTCTACGGCATGACAGAAACAAACTCCCCCTCCCACATCGTCCCCTGGGGAAAAAGGGCGCCTGTTGATCCGGAAAGCGGGGCCCTATCCGTAGGGGTTCCCGTTCAGAACTGTGTCATAAAGATCATGGACATGGAAGAAAGCACCCAGGAACTTGCCCCCGGCGAAGTGGGAGAGATCGTTGATTCCGGACCGATCGTGATACCGGGTTACTGGCAAAAACCGGAAGAAACAAAACACGCCATCCGTAATGGCTGGCTTTATACCGGCGATGTGGGTAAGATGGATGAGAACGGCTGGTTCTACGTGGTAGATCGCAAAAAGGATATGATCGTGGCTTCTGGTTACAAGGTATGGCCCCGGGACGTGGAAGACGTGATCTATCAACATCCTGCGGTAAAAGAGACCGCGGTTGTGGGTGAGTCCGATCCTTACCGTGGGGAGACGGTAAAAGCATTTGTGGCATTGAAAGAGGGGGTGGAAAATGATGTAACTCCCGAGGAGATCATTTCATTCTGCAAGGCTCGTATGGCCGCATACAAGTATCCTCGAAAAGTGGAATTTGTCTCTGAAATTCCGAAGACCTTAACAGGAAAGTTTCTTCGCCGGACACTCAGAGAACAGAAAAAGGAGAAATCATGAAACTCATAAATGGAGCTGAGTATATTGAAAGCCTGAGGAAATTACACCCAAGGATCTTTTATAAGGGCAAAAAAATCGATGACGTGACCCGTCACCCGGCTACTGCCCCCCATGTGCGTGCAGCGGCAATGACATACGCCTTAGCCAGTGACGAGGAGTATAAGGACCTGGCCACGACGACATCACACCTGACCGGCAGGACGATTGGCCGTTTTACCCACGTGCATCAAAACATCGAAGACCTGATGAAAAAAATCAAAATGCTGCGAGTCCTGGGCCAGAAGACCGGCACCTGTTTTCAGAGATGTGTGGGCCTTGACGGCATCAACGCCACCTACTCAGTAGCCTACGAAATCGATGAGAAGTACGGGACCGACTATCTTGAACGTTTTAAAAAATGGCTGACCTATATTCAAGACGAAAACCTGATGGTGGTAGGTGCCATGACCGATCCAAAGGGGGATCGATCCAAGGGTCCTGCCGACCAGCCCGATCCTGACCAGTATGTTCGCGTGGTTGAGAGAAGGGATGACGGGATCGTCATCCGGGGGGCAAAAATCCATATGACTGGGGCAGTTAACTCACACGAAATTCTGATCATGCCCACTACGGCCATGGACGATCGGTCAAAAGACTATGCCATTGTCTGCGCCATACCGATTGACGATCCGGGCATCACCATGATCTTTGGCCGTCAGGCCAGTGATGACCGGCGCGATAAGATGGAAAGGATTGATGTTGGCAAACCCTCTTTCGGGGCGGTCGGCGGGGAAGCGGTTATCGCCTTTGAGGATGTCTTTGTGCCCACGGAGCGGGTGTTCATGGATGGTGAAACAGACTTTGCTGGTATGCTTGTTTACAGGTTTGCCGCCCACCACCGTGCCAATTACGGGGCCTGCAAGACCGGTCTTATGGA
>CAZFSF010000178.1:0-3674 GCA_964522045.1 uncultured Desulfobacteraceae bacterium | reverse complement strand
AGTCCGCTTCAAGGTCCACACCTATGGCAGCTTCCCCTTGAAGTTCCGGGATTATTTTCTTTAGATTCGCGTCATTTTCGATCAGCACGTACTCAGTGTGAACACTAACTTTAGGCATTTTAGCTCATTTTAGGCACTTTAGGTCGTTTTAGCTATACAACAGTAAAATGCTTCTCTTCAAACTCGGGCTTTCCCTCGTACCGTTTCATAAAATATCCCGGCGCCATCTCCGCGTTTTCAATGATGGCCGGGTTAATGTCTATTCCGGCCTGGTGAAAGGCCTTGACGATGGACTTGGGCTGGGGCGGGCATCCCCTTATTGCGATCATCTCCTTTATATCAGGGTTGTCTTTGTGAAGTTGGTACATACACTTCCCGAATAGAATGGTCTTTTTCTTTCCCGGTGTGGGCTGCATCGACTTTCCGGTAAGGACCTCCACATCGTCCCAGGGTTCTCCTTTCCACGCCCTGGCGATGGCCGCAAGGACCACGCCGTTTACTGAAGAACAGTAGGTGCACAAGCTCAGGTCATACTTGCGGTAGGAAAGACCCTTGATACCCATCTTCTCCATGGGGAGGGGGAGGGTGTCATCCTTGCTATAAGGAAAGGCGTATTTGTGTCGAGACGACACATCCTCGATCTTTTCTCCGATTACTTTCACATCCGACAAATCCAAGGGCCTTTTTCTATTCTTGGCCGCATGGACCAGATGGGGGACCTCCGAAGGCGCGTATCCCAATATCTTTGCGCCCACCATGTCCGCCGAGAGGACGTCTGCTGATGCCACCACAATATTGCTCCTCCTGACCCGGCCATCAAAACTCGGCCCGCGCTCAGTCGTGTATATCCCGTCAAGAAGCGTCAGTACAGGGGGCATGCGATCGGCTAATTTGGCAACCCAGTAATTGAGGTTCTTTTCCGGGTCGGCGTTGTGGCATTTTTTCCTGGATTTGATATCGATCATCCCCTTGAGGTTCTTGATCCCTAAAGTCACCACTGTCTGGGCGTGGGTCTTCATTACCGGGATGTCCACCACAAAGTCGCTGTCAAGGATGTCCGCGTTAAATCTCAACGTATCCCCATTGCCTAAGTCGACTTCCCTGAATTCTCTTTCAAAGGTATTTATGATCTTTACGCCGTATCTCTTGTTTAGAAGATTGTACCCCAGACTTTCAAAGGCATGGGCCGGAGTCTCCTTATCCTTGGCCTGCGTGACCATACCCTCACCAATCGTGATATTATCAATACCCTGCTCCTTGAGGAGGACCACAACATCCTCTACCATGCGGGAGGTGGTAATTACCCCCCACTTGGGAAAAGCGACCTTGCGGGTCCAGAATACGATATTGGGTTTGATAAAGACCTTAGCCTTGGGAGGCAGATGATCCAACCCCCCGCAAAGCTCGATTGCTTTCCGGACAGATTCGAGCGGCTTCTCGTACCGTACAATAGCAACGACCGATTTACTCATGACAAATTTCTCCTTTCCTCACTACAGAGACTACCTCCCTCTAAACACGGGTTTGCGTTTTTCCAGGAAGGCCCCCCTGCCCTCTCTCAAGTCATGGCTCTCAAGGGCCTGTGCGACAATTTTTTCAGCCTCATCCCGATCCACCTCAGCCATTTTCCCGGAACCCAACAGCAAGTTCAAGATTCTCTTGATCCCCTTCAGAGAGAGGGGGGCGTTTCCGGCAATCTCTTCGGCGAGATGGTAGGTAAACGGTTCAAGTTCTGTCCCGGGGACCAGATAATCGATCAGACCCATCTCTTTGGCGCGCAGAGCATCATAAGTGCGCCCAGTAAAGAAGATCTCTTTTGTCTTGGATAATCCGATGGTCCGGATGAACCGGTTCAAGCCTTCCGGGGTGTATATCATTCCGATCTTGGCAGGGGTCATCCCCATACGAATATGGTCAGCGCCGATGCGCATATCACAGGACACGGCAAGGTCACACCCTCCGCCAAAGGCGTATCCGTTCAGCATCGCGATAACCGGATAAGGGTAGTTCATAATGCTCTCCACGACCATCTCAAAAGGACGAAAAGGATTTCCGTCATTCATTACGCCACTGACCGGTGGAACACTCCCGTCAGCGAGAGCGCTGATATCGTATCCCGAGCAGAAGGCCTCATCTCCGGCCCCTCTGATAATGATCGTTCGAATGGTATCATCCTTTGAAAAATCCTGGATTTTCCGGCTGAGATCCACCAGCAATTCCGAGTTAAGTACATTCTTCTTCTCGGGACTGCTCAAAACAAGGGTACAGACAAGTCCTTTTCTCTGGGTCAGCAGCATTTCATTGTCCATTCCATTTTCAAAACCCGTTTAAGACATCCGTTCTTAAAGCTTCATTCCGGGCAGGTTCAGCGAAGCCGTGTTGCCGCCATCAACAGGGAGGGCCTGCCCTGTAATATAGCTGGCCTCGTCGCTTGCCAAGAAAAGGATGGCCCTTGCCACCTCCTCGGGCTCCCCATACCTCCTCAATTCACAGCGATATCCCAACTTCTCCTCTTTCCCCTTCTCCCGCGCATAATCAAAGACCGGCTGGGTCATACCCGTCTCAATAAGCCCGGGGCAGACGGCGTTTACCCTCACATTATATCCCCCGAAATCGCAGGCAGAGGTCCGGGTGAGGTTGATGATCGCCGCCTTGCTGGCACTGTAGGCATTACCGCCGGCACCAGATCGGATACCTGCGACCGACGCCGTATTCACAATGGCACCATATCTTTGCACCTGCATGTGTTTAGCCACATGCTTTATTCCGAATACGGCCCCCATGACATTGACACCGAAAACCGTAAGCCATTCACCCGCATCCTGTTCTTCCAGCTTGGACAATCCTCCGGAAATTCCGGCATTGTTACAAAGGATATCTATCTTGATGTATGTCTGTATGGCAAATTCGATCAGTTTCCTGACGTCCTCCTCTACGGCAACATCCGTAATCCTTGTGACAGCCTCCCCGCCCTCCCCTTTTACCCTTCTAAGGGTCTCGTTCAATCCCTCTTCATTGACATCTGCCAGAACGAGCTTTGCCCCTTCCCTAACAAATATGACGGCAGTTGCACGACCGATACCGCTCGCCGCCCCTGTAATAATAGCCACCTTCCCGTTCAATCGTCCTTCTTTTTTCATCTCATCCTCCATTCAGGACCTCCTCACCTTCTTTGAGATAATCTGCCGGGCTACCTCCGCTAAAAATGGGACGTATTTACCATATGATTTCGCTTTGTCCGAACTGGCAATACCGTCGAGCCCCCGCTTGTACACCCCTTGAACGATACCGGCCAGGCGAAACACACTGAAGGCCATGAAGAATTCCCAGTCGGCGATCTCGCCCCGGCCGGTGCGGTGGCAGTAAGTGTCAACATAATCGGTTTCGTCCGGGATGCCTAATTCACCCAGATTAAGGCCCTTATATCCGGAAAGCCTGCTCTCGCTGACAGGGATATAGTATTGCATACAGTTATAGGCAAGGTCTGAAAGCGGATGCCCTAATGTGGAGAGTTCCCAGTCAAGCACCGCCACCACGCGCGGTTCGTCGGGATGGATAATCAGGTTTTCAAGACGTAAATCACCATGGACAACGGTAGCGCTGTCATCGGCCGGGATATTTTCCTCTAACCATTGAATCAGGTAGTCCATATCTTCAATATCATCGGTCTTTGA
>CAZFSF010000177.1:0-3695 GCA_964522045.1 uncultured Desulfobacteraceae bacterium | reverse complement strand
ATACAATGGTTTTCAAAGAACATTACCAAATCGTAATGTCTGCGAAAACTTCCCGTAAGGGTCATCCGTTAGCATGGGAGTGTAGATCAAATCGGGCGTTACAGGGTAGCCATCCACTAAACTTTCTACTCACATGAAAGGAGACGACATTATGGAACTTGTTTTGAAAAAGGACATGGAGAAACTTTTTGGCCATACCGATAAGGTTAAACAGGGTCTGGAAGTGCTGGAAAAAGACCATGTTGCATGGACCAGAGATCGCGAACGCGAGGATCTGGTGGATATATTGGAAGGGATTAAAGGGCTGGAGTTTTAGGGGAGGAGTGTCCCCCTGCAGTCGGGGAAATGAATGATGCCATATCATGAAGAGTGGAAGCGGGTGGTGCTTATCACCACGCTGGTTGCAGGCGTGCTTTGTCTGAACTATTTCACCTTTTACCACATGACCTACGAACATGCTTTTTACAGAGTACTCGCTTATATCCCTCTGATTTTGGGAAGTTTCTGGTTCGGAATCAAAGGCGCCGTGTCAATCGCTACCGGTGTTATCCTGCTTTTTCTTCCCTATGTCATGGAACACTGGCATGCCTTCTCGCTTGAGAATTTTCATGAGATTTTGGAGGGAGTGCTTTTTGTCGTTATCGCCCTGACTCTTGGCGTCTTTTTGCTCAGCAATATCACGGCCCACCCCGCAAGGCTGTCGGATAATATTATACGTTGATTTTTCAAAGACAGTAGAAATAATGTGGAACCGACCCTTATAATTGGAATCATCATATTTACTGGTTTTATTGTTGGAGAGCTATGTACTCATCTTGGGCTACCCAAAGTAACTGGATATATTCTTGCCGGTGTGATTCTCAATCCCAATTTAACTCATTTTATTCCCGAAACATTTGTTGAACATACAGCTCTTATTACAAATATAGGTTTATCATTCATCACATTCTCTGTGGGTGGAACATTATTGTTTTCAAAAATTCGTTCACAGGGGAAATCAATTATTTTTATAACCCTTTTTGAAGCTGAATTTGCGTTTTTGTTCGTTGCGGTTTTTTTCATCCTATTGAGACCAGTGGTCGTTTTTCGGCCTGAATTAACCTTAGTTTCATTTTTTATTCCACTTGCTTTATTATTAGCTTCTCTTGCATCGCCGACCGATCCATCCGCTACATTAGCGGTTGTACACGAATGTCAAGCAAAAGGTGAAGTTACGTCTACCATCATGGGAGTGGCAGCCTTTGATGACATTCTTGGCATAATAAACTATGGCCTCGCAGCCTCTATCGCTGGTCTTTGTATCCTGCATCAGCCCTTGGAGGTTTATTCCATTGCTCATCCTTTTATCAAGATTTTGGGTTCTTTTATTGGAGGCTGTTTGTTTGGCTTTTTCTTGAATATTTTGACAAAGATAATCAGAAAAGAAACTGAAGGAGTATTAATTGCTCTTATAATAAGTCTTTTATCATTATGTTATGGCCTTGCACGAATGTTTGGTGCGGACGAACTTTTATCTACAATGACGATGGGAGTTGTTGTTGTAAACTATAACATAAAAAAAGAAAATATATTTAGAATACTCGAAAGATATACTGAAGAGCTGATCTTTGTTTTTTTCTTTACAGTAAGTGCGATGCATTTTAATTTTTCAGTATTAGTGTCAAATTATAAGGTTATCCTTATTTTTATAGTATTTCGTGCAATCGGCAAATTTAGTGGAACGATCGTGGGCAGCAAAATATCAAAATCATCTTTGTCCGTGCAGAAATTTACAGTTGGCGGCTTAATACCTCAAGGGGGTATTGTGATTGGTATCGCATTGGTAATTAAGCAAAATCCTGTTTTTAACTCAATTTCAGACATCATTTTAAATGTCATCATTGGTGCAACAATTATTCATGAAATTCTTGGGCCTGTCATTTCTAAATTTACACTTAAGAAAGCAGGAGAAATAACTTTGATGAACTCGTAAAAAGCTAAGTTATGCCGCTTCGCGACACTGTAACCGGAAATAACTTGTCAATCATAACCTTCTGATATGATTGACCAGTAAACTCTAAATTTAATGGAAAAGTAGCCCCATATGGTGTATGCTTATTCAAATAGATGAATTTATTAAAAAAATAATCACTGTATAGAAAAAAGTTTCAACAAAAACGGGGGGTTTATGAAAAAAGCAAATTTTCAGATTAATCAAAAAGAGCCGGATATCCATGTCAATAAGCCACCTGAACGCAAATTCTGGCAGAAACAGGGTCCCTTCAACATCTGGTATTTCATTATCATGCTGATCTTCTTATATTTTTTCCAGACCACAATGCAGGTAAGAAGAGAGGAAATCCCTTACAGTGAGTTTATGCAATACCTGCAGGCAGGGCAGATTACTGAATGTGTCATAAAACAGAATATGATTGCAGGGACCCTTAATTTGATGGATCAGAAAACTGGGAAACCTCGCCGGTTTATTACGGTGCGCCTGCGTGACGATCAACTCGCAAAGGCCCTTGATCAGCAGGGGGTCAAATATAGCGCAGCAGTGGAAAGCCACTTTCTGAGCAACCTCATCTTTACCTGGATCATTCCCTTCGGCATTATTTTTCTATTATGGGGCTATTTTCGCAAAAAGATGGGCGGCATGGGAATGAACTTTATGAATATCGGGAAGAACAAAGCGCACATCCATGCGGAAACGGACCAGAATGTTACCTTCAGAGATGCAGCGGGTGTTGATGAAGCCAAGCAGGAACTCCAGGAAGTGATTGAATTTCTGCGGAATCCCGATCACTTCCAACGGCTGGGAGGACACATGCCAAAAGGAGTACTCCTGGCCGGTTCTCCGGGCACGGGAAAAACCCTCCTTGCCCGAGCCGTATCCGGAGAGGCAGGAGTGCCTTTCTTTAACATAAGTGGCTCTGATTTTATTGAAATGTTCGTGGGTGTGGGCGCTGCCCGGGTCCGGGATCTCTTTGACCAGGCGAGAAAAAAAGCGCCATGTATCATATTCATCGATGAACTGGATGCCATCGGCCGGCAGCGCGGCGGTCCCGTGGTCATGGGCGGCCACGACGAACGAGAGCAGACCCTGAACCAACTCCTGGTGGAAATGGACGGTTTTGATACCAGCAAGGGAGTGGTGGTTCTTTCCGCAACCAATCGTCCTGAGGTGCTGGACAAGGCACTGCTGCGACCGGGCCGTTTTGACCGGCAGATCGTGGTTGATAAACCCGACCTCCAGGGGAGAGTGGAGATCCTCAAGATCCATACCGGTGAGCTGACAATGGCCCCTGACGTGGACCTGGAGATCGTGGCCAAGAGGACCCCTGGCTTTGTAGGGGCTGATCTGGCCAATGTTGCAAATGAGGCAGCAATCCTGGCAGCGCGAACAAATCGCGACTCCGTTACGACGGCGGACTTCGAAGCAGCCATAGACAGGGTCATTGCAGGGCCGGAAAAGAAAAGCAGCACCTTGAGCCCGGAGGAAAAGCACCGGGTCTCTTACCATGAATCAGGACATACCCTGGTGGCAGGGCTTGTCCCCACCGGTGAACCGGTCCATAAAGTCTCTATCATTCCCAGGGGAATCGGGGCGCTGGGCTATACGCTCCAGGTGCCGGAGAAAGAGAAATTTTTGGCCACTAAAAATGAACTCATGGACCAGGTCGCCATTCTCTTGGGAGGAAGAGTGGCTGAGGAGA
>CAZFSF010000176.1:0-3796 GCA_964522045.1 uncultured Desulfobacteraceae bacterium | reverse complement strand
AGGTCGTTTATCCACAGCATAAACGGCGCATGCCGAAGCTCAATGCAGTTTCCCAAGACCCTGTAGAGTGCAAAAAACACCGGGATCTGAATAACCATGGGGAGACATCCACCCATGGGGTTAACCTTATAGGTCTTGTATAAGGCCATCATCTCCTGGTTTAATTTTTGTTTGTCGCCCTTATACTTCTCCCTGAGCTTGGCCATCCTGGGTTGGAGTTTCTGCATCTCCTTCATCGATTTATAACTTTTGTGGGTCAGCGGCCAGAATAGGGCTTTGACCAAGATCGTCAGGAGAATGATAGATACACCATAGTTGTGAATGTATTCGTAGAAAAAGCGCAGAATATAGAGGAGGGGTTTTGCGATAATATCTGTCCACCCAAAATTGATGGCCTGATCGAGGTCCTTGCCGAACTTTTTCAGTATCTCCAAGTCACGGGGCCCCCAATAGAGTTCATATCGTGAAGACTTCAGCTCAGAAGGATTTATGGAAACAGATGGCAGGAGGTAGGTGCCTTCCAGTATCCCCGACGATAAATGACGTCCGGTAAAAACCCCTTTGGAGGGAAGATCCGGAACGATAGCCGACATGAAGTAATTGTCCTCATAGGCAACCCAACCCATTTGGCCCATGACTGTCTGTTCATCCGATGGGTCTTTGACCTCGACCTCTTCCAGTTTTTTATTCAGAAGCAAGGCAAACCCTACGTAGGCATAGTAGCCTCCCTTGCCTTGGGGAGGCATGGCCCTCAGGTTTGCCTTAAAGGCTCCCTCCACCGGTTCTGAGGACCGGTTGGCTACATCTATACTTAGATCAATCTCGTATCGGTCCGGATAGAAACGGAAGGTTTGAGTCATAGAAAGACCGTCTTTGGTTGCGGCCCGGAAAACGATATCCTGCGGGGAGGAGTCCGGACCAACCTGTATAAAGTCTCGATCAACCTGAAAAACCGTTTCCCCCTTTTTGTCTGCTGAATGATTGTCAAAGGTAAAGAGCAAGGGATCGCCCATCTCCTTTTTAAAGTTTACAAGGTCGACCAGGGGAGAGTCGGGGTCAGTGGTTTGACGATACTTTTTTAGTTTAAAGCTCCTTATGGTCGGACCCACATTGCTGAAGATAGCCTTGTATAAAGGAGTATCGATTTCTATCTTTTTTTCATCTGGTATGGGGATAGCCTCAATTGGCATTTCCTTTGTCCCGGGAAGTCGCGCAGAATGACTCAAGGCAGGAGCCTTTTGGGTCTCTAAGGATTCTTTGGGAGCTTGATTAGGTGAAACATTCTTCCCTGTTGGCGCTTGTTCCTGTTTTGGCCCGAAAAAGAGCGACCACCCAACGAGCACTATAAATGATAAAGCGAAAGCTAATATTGTTCTTTTGTCCATCTTAGGCGTTTAGTCCTGATGTTTCGGTCCCGGCCTCAACTCTACGGAAGCGGGATTAGGTAAAAGGCACAAAAATAAATAATGACAACCGCTCGACGATTTAGCGAGGCCTGGAGCCATAGATGCATTTTGCTGAGTCCTAAACAAGTGCTGTGCATCATTGGAGTGGGTCATATCCTCCAGGATGAAAAGGATTGCATTTGGAAATCCTGACAAGAGTCAACCATCCCCCCCTTAAGATCCCGTACTTTTTGAAAGCATGGCGGGCATACGTTGAGCATGTGGGATAAAAACGACAGGAAGGAGGCCAAAAAGGCGAAATAAAATGCTGATATATAGATATCAATACGACAGGTATATATCTAAGCCTATAAACTGAACTTTTTTTTGAAAAAGATTGCTCCAAGTTCGTCTTTTGTTTTCCAGAGATCCAAATAGCTGGCATCCTTCTTTGCTTTGACGACGATATCGTAGCCTTGGGGGGTTTTCGAGTTGTTGAGTCTAAAGAATTCTCTGATTAGTCGTTTGACCCTATTTCTTTTGACCGCGTTGCCCGCCTTTTTACTAACAGTAATCCCCAATCTTGCTATACCCAGCCCGTTCTGCTTGATAATGACAACAAAATGTTTCGTATGACGACGCTTACCCGATCGATTTAGATTGACAAAATCAGTTCGATTCAATAATCTTTTTTTTTTGGAGAAGAAATAAGGTGTCATATAGTCTGAGGAACTCGGCCAGGCTTGAGGGTGTCTTATACTGCCAATCGTTTTCGCCCCTTAGCCCTCCTTCTCTTTAGGATGTTTATTCCGCCTTTAGTACGCATCCTCGCCCTAAAACCATGGGTCCTCGCTCTCTTGATTTTGCTGGGTTGATAAGTTCTCTTCATGATGTAATTCCTTTGTGTAGCTTTTATGAATTTTATAGTATAACTATAGACAGAGCAGGTTGTCAAGCTAAATTATAGAACTCTGCCATATCAAAATTATTTAGATGCATCATCGGCAGGAATGCCGGGGTCTTGCGCCCTTGGTATTTTCTAATTGATAATTTGCAGCAACTCATATATTTATTATAACTGTTCACTCAAAAGTAACTTCACATTTTGGACGTTGATGTATCCCGCTTGGCGCTGTTGCGGAAACTCGAAATATGCCGGGTTTTTCCGGTTTAAAATTTGTAAATCCCAATCAAGTTAAAAGGAGAAATCGATGCTTCTTGATCCTATTTTGGGCTTATTCTCAAATGATTTAGCGATAGATCTCGGTACCGCCAATACCCTTGTATACATGAAAGGGAAGGGGATTGTTCTAAGCGAGCCCTCCGTAGTAGCAGTGAGGAAGAACGGGCGTGGCGGCAGCAAGGTGTTGTCAGTGGGCAAAGAGGCCAAAATGATGTTAGGCCGGACCCCAGGCAACATCGTGGCCATACGGCCAATGAAGGACGGTGTGATTGCGGATTTTGAGATTACAGAGGCCATGCTTCGTCATTTTATAAGACAGGCACACAACAGAAGGACGTTTGTAAGACCTCGAATCATCATTTGTGTCCCGAGTGGTATTACCCAGGTTGAGAAAAGGGCCGTCCGGGAATCTGCGGAGTCTGCCGGGGCCAGAGAGGTTTTTCTAATCGAAGAACCGATGGCAGCCGCCATTGGCGCAGGATTGCCCATTACCGAACCCACAAGCAATATGGTTGTTGACATTGGAGGAGGCACTACGGAAGTCGCGGTCATATCCCTTGCCGGCATTGTTTACAGTAAATCCGTGAGGGTTGGCGGAGACAAAATGGACGAGGCAATACTGCAGTATGTCAAGAGAAAATATAATCTTTTGATCGGAATTACCACTGCAGAGCTTATAAAGACCGGCATTGGCAGCGCCTATCCGAGCGACCAGGTTGAGACCATCGATGTTAAGGGTCGGGATCTGGTGACTGGGATTCCAAAGATCCTGACGATAGACTCAGACGAAGTGAGGCAAGCTATCTCAGAGCAAATCGAGACAATAGTAGAAACTGTCCGGATTGCCCTGGAACAGACTCCTCCTGAACTCGCTGCGGATATTGTGGATACCGGGATTGTCTTGGCCGGGGGCGGGGCATTGTTGAAGAACCTGGATGTGCTGCTGAGAGAAGAGACGAAGCTTCCTATAACTATCACCGAAGACCCTCTTTCCACTGTTGTTCTCGGTTCCGGGATGGCGCTTGATAACATTTCGATGCTTAAAGAGGTTACAATCAGGTAGCAACGCAAGAGGCTGGGCTTTTTCTTTTATGAACTTAATTCAGACCTGGTTAAGTGGTTAAGTCCCGCCCAATAGAAGACGGGACGTAACTAGTGTCCGAACGAAAACTTGGATTTTTCGTTCAGATCAAGGAAGACGAAAATTTTAACCGCAGGAATACATTGA
>CAZFSF010000175.1:0-3871 GCA_964522045.1 uncultured Desulfobacteraceae bacterium | reverse complement strand
TGTGCAGATCTGTCACGCCGGAGGTCGCGAGTTCGAGTCTCGTCGTCCCCGCCAGAAATTCCAAAAGCCTGTTACGTATTAGCGGCGTGACAGGCTTTTTTTGTTATGCCTTATCATGTTTACATACTGCAGTCCACCGTCGACGGAAGCTATTACATCGGGACCACACAGAATCTTTCCGAAAGAGTGGAACGTCACAATCAGGGCCGGTCAAAATATACCAAATCAAAAGGGCCCTGGCAGGTAGTTTATCACGAAGAATACCCTGACCGATCCTCCGCTATCAGCCCTGCAGCGCCTCTTTCCATCGTTTTATGATCCGTTCCGTATTCAACTTTGCCAGATCATTTAATTCAAGAAACTTAGGGATGTCATGCTGGTTACCCTGTTGCCACCATTTCTTCAAAATCCGGCCTGCCTCCGACTTGAACATCCAGTGAGTTCCTAAAACCTCTTTGAGATGACTCTCCATTATTATTTCCGTCAACCACCCTAAGACATAGTCCAGGCTGTATAGTTCCGGGACCAGATCAAAGAGGTGGCTTTCAGGCTGATAATAAAAGCCGGTATAACGGGCCATAAGTTCTGCGTAGGGCCGTCCATTTGACAGATCCCCGGTTGAAAACATCTTGTACTCGACCAGGAACTTGGCTGCATATCGCCTGAACATTGAAAGGTCTTTGAGAACCTTATAATAAGAGAGTTCTTGTGAAACGCCAGGTTCAATCCCTAAGTAGTCCTCCAAAAAGGGGAACGAGAGGGTCAGGTTTTGATTAAGAAATGCGAATGCCTCGGACAGGCTGAAGGATGTTGCCAGGTCACGCTTTAGAGCGGAGAGTTCAGGTGAGGTGAAAACAGCCGACAGACCATGCCCCAATTCGTGCCACAACGTCTCCAAGTCAATCCATCCACCCTCTGGTTGCATCAGGATATAGACCTCCTCCGGCACCTGTAGAATAAAACATATCGCCTGCGGGCTTTTTCCCTTTTCCCGTTCTATTTCCAGGTTGAGACCCGGTGTATTTGCAAGGTCTATCCCCCAATAGTCAAAAAAGGAGGTCAACTCAGTGACCGGTTTTTCTGGAAAAAAGGGGTCCAGATGGCCTAAGCCTAAAATACTGATGGCATCAAAACGGGTAAGTTCATCTAACGGACGGCCGAATCGTTCTCTGCACCATTGCTCCATGGGAGGAAAATAGAGGTCATCGGTCTCTATAAGGAGATCTTTCAAAAGCCTATAATAATAATGATAATCAAGCCCCTTTTTGTCATGGCAATAGGCCAAGTAGTCTTCAAACCCCAGTTCATCAGTGAGGATATCGAGAAGGATATTCCAGTGGTTCAAGGCAAAGGGGGTCAGGAATTTACAGAGAGGTCCGGTTTCCTTTTGTAGTATCTGTCTTTTCTTGTATGTGCTGAACTTCTGACACCACGGAATGATATCCCTGAAATAGATCCTTTGTCCATCCACATGAGCCGAGGCACCCCTCGTCCAGGAGCGCATCTCTGTCTCATGGGGGAGGAGAGCGCGTTGCAGATAGTGATCAATCAAGGCATGTCTTAGACGGATTTTGTCAGATCCTTGATCAAGATTCTCGATATATCTCAAAGTCTTCAGGCTTATGAACCCGTCATACGCGTCATAGAACTGGTAGAGTTTAAAGGGGGCCTTGTTTCCCTTCCACATTGCAAGGGCTTGCAGTTTCCACCGGTAATTCAGGTGATGAAGGACATTTTCAATGTGTGATAAGCTAAGGCTCTTTTTCACGGGGCATCCTGAGGTCCAAGATTCCGCACTTTGAGCTGGACGCGAACGAGGTCGCTTTTCAAAGGTCTCGTTTCTTTGACACGATTCTGTAGCTCGCTCTCCGCCAACTCCTTGGCAGTTTTTGTAAAGAACCAGTTCCCCATATTCTTGATCAGGAAACGGTGTCTAACCTCGTGGGATAATTCCTGTCGCTCCATCTCATGAAAATATCCCACCCTGGAAAATCGCCAAAGCTTATCCGCATCCTTTACAATACATTCTTCGATGGTTTCAGGACTTTCTCCGGAATCATGCCTTTCAATGATTTGGGTAACCTTTTCAATTAATGAATGGTCATAACCAATTTGTTCTAAAATCTCCTGAGCAATTATAGCGCCCTCCACTTCGTGTACACGATTCAACTTTGCCGCATTTTCACCACTTGCCATCACGCGATAGGCAACCTTTATCTCCTCAGATTTGAGCCGAGACCAGCCCACATCGTGAAGAATGACAGCCGGTTCCACAATCATATTATTGCCCTCCTCTTTTTCAAGAAGCAGCAAAGCATATTCATGCGCAATCCGCGTGTGAAGGAAATCGCCCCTTGCTTTCAGGTACGGTTCAGCGCGCTTAAACAATTCTCTAATAAGTTGGTTCCGTTCCATGTTCAATGGTGCCCTGGGACCCGTAAAGGCGCTATTTTCATCCCCCATCTTTATGATCACTAACTGGTAGCCTACAGACGAAACAAAAAGAAAGGCTCGGATGGGGTCAGTAGGGCTGTCTCGACCTCGGCGCTGCAGTACTGTTCAAGCATTCGGGCCACTCGGTCGCGTACCGAAATGGTCCGTTTCTCACTCTCCTCGCCTAATCCGTCAATGTTCATGACTATGGCTTCCGTTTCTTCGGTGATTCGGGTCTGGAAACCGTTTCGCCAGTTCCACCGTCGGCACATCACTTCCCGGGTTTCCCCAGTCACGTAGATAATCTCTCCGGGATCGGGGTGTTCGGTTTTATCCGGGTTATTCAGGGGCGTGAACAGCTCGCTTCCCTCTGCGGGCCGAAGTTCGAGGATTTCCCCTGCTCGGAGTAAGTCGTCCCCGCCTACGGGTAGGATACCCCGAATAGAGTTATCGTTCATGATGGCCACAGCCTTGTTAATGAAGGGAATGGAGATGCCAGGTTTCTGAACTCGCTTCAAGAGGGCCAGGTGTGCGGGTGGGAACTTGTTGGAATTACATCCCAGTTCCCGGTAGGTTTCGTTCCAGACAGCCGTTCTTGGGTCTGTTTTGAGGTCAATGGGGCCGGCCGCCGCACTGGCAAGAGCCTCATTCAAAAGAGTCTCGAGTTCCCCGGAGGGTCCCCGATTGTTCATTTTGCGGGCCACTACGATGCCCCGTCTGAAGCCCGGAAATTTGTCAAAAACCTCTTTGTCTATGCGTGTCTCAGGCATGGTTTTTTGCTCCTTCATTTATAACATTCTTCTCATTCTCTTTTTGAGCGCCCTGCTGTTGGGCCTGCATCTGTTTCGCCCTTTCCAACATCTCTTCAAGGCCCTTTTTCATGGCACCGTGGAATTCGTCAATGGCCTGCTCCAGGGTGGTCGCCTGCAATGGGGTTTGAAGGGGAACAAGCCCCTGGGGGGAATGCAGCTGGGTATGTCCCACGAATATGGTTTGACGGCTTTCGTCTTTGGTTCCATCCGGTTTGATGGGTCTTAGGCACCTGATGGACCCTACCTTCAGATCCGTGACGGACTCCTCACGGCACAGGTTTTGTTTGTTAAAGGTAAAGTCGATCTGTTCCTGGCTGTTGGCAATCATTTGATTTCTTCCTGGGAGTTTTACCAAAGCATTACTGTTTATGGCATTTTACGTTAACTATCGGTATTCAAGTATCATTCTATCGGACAAATAGCAACCTCCAGGTTCTTCCTTTTCTGGTTTACCCTATGGTTGCAAAAGTCGCTGAATGCCCCAGATCTAAGGTGCAAAGAAAGGGTGAAGTTGCCCCGCCAGGACGGGGCAGGTATAGGAGGTGGGGTATCCAGCGGCTTTCCCGGGTTTACCCTAACGTTGCATAAAATTTGAGTTCAAAACGCTTTAGATTAGGTCAGCAAGG
>CAZFSF010000174.1:0-3977 GCA_964522045.1 uncultured Desulfobacteraceae bacterium | reverse complement strand
TGCGCCAGTTTACCAAAAAGCTCAACAAAGACTGCCAGGACCTTTTCTCATGGGAAGCAGGTCTGACATTAGATCAACGACCACCGTTGGATGTTTACAGGCCCGATGACTATAACGATTTCATAAAATAGGTTAGGACGCAGATAAACGCAGATTATCAAGATCTTAATAATAAGGTAGCTACCATGACAGACAAGATATTCTCCAAGGAAGAGTGGTTGGGGGGGATCGAAGCCCTGAGAGAGACATACGGGGTATTTGTACCGGTGAAGGATGGGGATTTCCACACCTTCATGCCTCTGAGTGAAGGGAAAAACCCTGACTTTGATTACCAGAACAGCAGGCTTTCTCCCAAATCAGTGGTCTATCCCCAATCGGAACGATTGTTCGAATACACCTTAGATAAGGCTGATTCCGAAGCAAATATCGTGAAAGAATCTCCCAAGGATTATTCACCTAAGGCAGTTATCGGGATACGGCCCTGTGACGTCCATGCATTTCAGATCGTGAAACGCAACTTCGACAATCCCGAGTATCGTGATCCCTGGTGGGTACAGCATTTTGAATCGACCACCTTAGTGGGTCTTGGCTGCAATGAGCCCTGTTCCACATGCTTCTGCACAGAGGTGGGAGGGGGACCTTTCAATCAAGAAGGGCTTGATGCCTTTCTCTTTGATATGGGGGAGACTTATCTCGTTAAGGGGTTGACCGACAAGGGTGAAGCGCTTTTGAGTAAAATCACCGGGGGGAGTCCTGCTGATGATCAGGCGTTGAAAAATGCTGAAGATCTTGCTGCATCCGCATCCAAGAAAATAACATCATCCATCCCCACTGACAAGTTGAAGGAAAAGAGGACAAACGATCTGTTCAATGCCCCCTTTTGGGAAGATACAGCCTTCGCCTGTCTCAATTGCGGTACATGCACCTTTCTCTGCCCCACCTGCTGGTGTTTTGATATACAGGATGAGGTCTTAGGGAAGGAAGGAGACAGAATCAGGAACTGGGATTCCTGCATGTCCCCGCTCTTTACCCTTCATGGGTCAGGTCATAACCCGAGAGACAACAAGTTTCAGCGTGTGCGCCAGCGCTTTATGCACAAGCTGAAGTACTATGTGGACAAATATGATGATGGAGTCCAATGCTCCGGTTGCGGACGCTGTGTCAGATACTGCCCGGTCAATATCGACATACGAGAAGTTTGTAAATTGATGAATAGTTTTTAGGGAAATGCCTAAAGTTAAAAGTGCCTATTTATCCCGCTTGCAGTGGGAAAGTTAAGGAGGATAGTTCCATTGGAAAATCCGTATTTACCCTATCCCGTTCGAATAGACAAGATTATCACCGAAACCGAGGACAGGAACCTAAAGACCTTCAGATTTGTCTTTCTGAATCCGGAGGATGAGGAAAAATTCGCCTATACGCCCGGACAGTTTGCAGAGCTGTCCATAGCGGGAAAGGGAGAGATCCCGATCGGCATAGCATCTTCGCCCACAGAGAAGGGATTTGTTACTTTCACCGTCAATAAAACAGGACTTGTCACCACTTACCTTCATAATATGAATGAAGGGGACGTGATGGGGATTCGCGGGCCTCTCGGCAACTGGTATCCGTGGGATGAGATGGAAGGGAAGAATGTGGTCATCGTAGGGGGTGGATTTGCCTTTACCACATTGAGATCCAGCATCATTTCTATGATAGACCCTGCCAACCGCTCTAAATTCAAGGATATCACAGTGGTGTACGGCGCCAGAACCCCGGGTATGCTCCTCTACAAGGACGAATTAGCCCAGTGGGAGCAGCGGGATGATATCAACATGCATATCACGGTAGACGGTACGGATGATCCTGATTGGAAATACAACACCGGTTTTGTACCCACCATTACGGAAGAAAAAGTCACCAATGCGGACAATGCCATCGCCATAGTGTGCGGCCCGCCCATCATGATCAGGTTTACCCAGCCGGTCTTAGAAAAACTCGGATTCCCTCCAGAACGGATTATCCTCTCTCTCGAAATGCGAATGAAGTGCGGTATCGGCATCTGTGGTCGTTGCAATATCGGGGATCAGTACGTGTGTAAGGACGGCCCTGTCTTCTCATTAGCGCAGCTCAAGGAGATGCCGTCAGAATATTAGAATAGCTGAAAACAATCCGATAGGGAAAAGATTATTAGAAATTGTATACGATTGCCCAAGAACCCCGTTACTCCGAAGAAAAGGAGAGCGGGGTTTTCTTGTTCTTCCTGAACCCAAAACAAGAGTACTTTTTTGGATAGGCCCTGGATTTATAGTTTCATAAAGGTCTAAGAGGCCTCACACTTCCCTTGGCCCCATTATTATCAGAGGAGGATCGCAAAAATGAAACATTTGAATCCAAGCAGTTTTTTCATGGCCATGTTGCTTATGATGGTCGGCATTTTCATGCTTGAAGGGTGTGATAGCGGTGAAAAAACAGTAGATAAAGTCACTGGGAACCAAGCCGTCAAACAATACCATAAACTGAAAAAGGATATCGGAAAGATAGCTGACCAGCAGGCGAAAAGATACAATGAAATCCTGGATGACAATAGCAAGGAGGGCAAGGAAAAGCGATGATGATGGAGTTCGGGTGCTACAAGGCAAGAAACCTATAACTATAATGAAATTTTAAGTCGCTACATTATGGAACTATCAGTAGGGATGACGGGTCAGAGCCGCTAAATTACCACGAAAGGAATGTTTTTTAAACCTGCGGCCCCCAGTCTTCAGGGTTACAACGGTACAACACAAAGTGCAATTTTTCAGACTCCCAACAGGTTAAGACTGCTATATGTAGCCTTCTGTTTTTCTGGGGATAGTCAAAATTCAAGTATAATATCGGTAATCTTGCATTCGCCTCACCCCATATCGAAGGGTAAATTTGTCCAATTTAGGAGGCAACCGGAGCCATTCCGATGATCCCACAACCTCTCAACTGCGCCAAAATCCTGAAATTTCCCTTGACTTCAACGGGATGAATGACGTTGAATACTCACCATAAAGCACAATTTCTCCAATTCTTAACTCAAACACCTAACCCTAAACCTCTCTTGACGCTTTTCAAATCTGTAATGTCGACGTGGTGATTTGGCGAGGAATTGTCTCATGAATTTCAATTTCGTTTGCGGTTTCAGATCGTTATGGAGGTATCTCAGTGGACCCCAAGGACATTACAAGAAAACTTAGAGCTATCTTAAGTGCCGATGTTCAAGGTTATAGCCGCCTAATGGGGGACGATGAGATTGCGACAGTTGAGACCATAACCGAATATCGCGAGACCATCTCATCCCTTGTCACCCAATGGAAAGGGCGGGTGGTTGATTCCCCGGGAGATAACGTTCTGGCTGAGTTTGGTAGTGTTGTGGATGCGGTCCAGTGTGCCGTTGAGATCCAAAATGTCCTTAAGGCCAAGAACGAAGACCTTCCTGAAAACCGCAGGATGATTTTCAGGATCGGGGTGAACTTAGGCGATGTCATCCAGGAGGACGACCGGATCTATGGTGACGGCGTCAACATAGCCGCCCGGATCGAGTCACTGGCAGATGGGGGTGGTATCTGTATCTCCGGAACGGCCTATGATCAAATCGAGAACAAGCTGGCCTTAGGCTACAATTTTATTGGGGAGCACACAGTAAAAAATATCAAAAAGCCGATAAGGGTTTATAAAGTTCCCATGGACCCGAAGGATGTGGGTAAAAAAAGAGCGGCTAAACCATGGAAGAAAGCAGCCATTGCTGCAGCAGTCCTCTTGATCCTGGGGGCAGCAGCCGCCGCAATCTGGAATTTTTATCCACGCCCTGCGCCAACTCCAATAGAGGTCACCTCCAAAAGGAGATCTCCTCCTGAGTCACCGGATAAGCCGGTACCGTTACCCGATAAAACTTCCATTGCCGTCCTCCCTTTTACCAACATCAGCGGCGACCCAAAGGAAGACTATCTTAGTGACGGGATCACTGAGCA
>CAZFSF010000173.1:0-4136 GCA_964522045.1 uncultured Desulfobacteraceae bacterium | reverse complement strand
GTTTACGGCTGATAGCGTCTGTGACCCTGAGGTATACGCTGGTATATTTATATTCGCTGTGGCCCATATAAGCCGCCAATACGGGAAGGGCGTGCTGAGGATTCTCTCCCCTCTTTCTAATTTTCAGCAGGGTATAGACTGCAAATGAATGCCTCAATGAATGTGGCGTGGGTTGAAGAAAGTTCACATTGCCGATCACCCGCTTGGGTTGATCAAGGCCGATCTCTTTTACCGCTTGATGGAACAGGAATCGGACCTGGTTATCTGTCAGAGGTCTTTGATCTGTACGGATCAGGAGAAAGGGGCTCTTGTCATGAGGCAGTATGGATTCTCGAACAGAGAGATAGTTTTCTATCTCGGAAACAACATCTTTTGGTATGGGGATCAGTCTGTCTTTACAAAATTTAGTCTTTTCAATGTAAAGGGTGCGATCATCCCGGCGATAGTGGTGACGCTGTAGCCTTAGGGGTTCTGATATTCTCATACCGCATCGGGCCAAAAGAGAAACGGTAACATAAAAAGCCAGATCCTTCAGGAAACGATGTTTTGTTTTCCGTATCCTTTTGCAAATGGCCTCCAATAACTGATCGGTCTGCTCGGGAGAAAAGATAAAGGGTACAATGGTGTTCTTCTTAAGTAGCGGAAAATCCTGAAGGGGATTTTCCTTTATGTGACCCTGTCGTATCAGGAATTGGAAGAAGTTGCGTGTTGCCCAGATATTGGCATTAACGGAGTTTTTCTCCAATTTGATATTGCTTCTCATATCAAGGAAAAAGCCGGGTTGAAACGAGTGCCAGCCGGCATTTTTCTCCATCACGTATCGATCAAAAAGGAGAAGATGATATCTTATTGTCTTCAGGGAATATCCCAGCGTTTCACGGTAAGCTAAGAACTCATCTAATTTTGGCGCCAGGAAGCTTTCAAAGGGTTTCATTGAACAGGACCTTTCTCATTCGTTCGGTGTCGATGTAAAGATATCTTTGGGTGCATTGAATGTTGTGGTGCCCCATCATTTCTTTGATCTCATAAATGGTTCGTCCCATTGCCAACAGGTTTTGAGCATAGGTATGCCTGAGCCAGTAGGCCGAGGAAGAAAGACCTGTCTTTTTCATAGCTTTTCCTATGGCACCGGCTACTGTCCCGGGCCGAACAGGCGAATGGGGTCTATAATAGGTCACAAAGATGTGCCTGTACTCTGTTTTAGGCCTGGCCTTAAAAACATAGGCAGCGATGGCCTTAACGGTCTGTTTGGGCAAAGGGAGTATGGTCGGAGTCGTGGTCTTTCTTTCCTTGATAGTGAGTTCTCCTCTGGTAAAGGAGACATGGTCGAGGGTGATTCTGCTGATTTCCTTGGGCCTGAGGCCAAGGGAGTAACCCAGGTGGATCATGGCATACGTCCGGATATCAACAGAAGTCACAAGCTTCAGGTTTGAAAATAGTTTTTGCACCTCCTGGGGCCTCAAGAATTTGGGCGGCTTTATCTGGGCAAATAGTGGTGGACCTATGAGCAAGGGGGCGAGGTCTTTCTTGATGATCTTTTTTTCAGCATACAAATACTTCAAGAATCCTCGCAGAAGCGAGCGGTAAATCCGACGTGTTGTCTTCGCTACCTTGAACTCCCCCATAAGTGCATCAAGGTGTTCTACTTTTAAAGCGGCAAGGCTCAGTTTATGGTTTTCAAGATAGTCATGTAAGGAGGCCAGCACTCTTCTTATGCTGGTAATCTGCTTTCGAGAGATTTCCCGGGTATGTTCGAGATAGAGAAAATATTGCTCATAAATGTCGGGCAGTTTAACCTGATAGTTTGGGGTCTTTAAAGATCCCTCAAGATAATCCTTCTGGTGCCCCGAAAGACCGGACATATTTTTGAGTTCCTCGTTCATCGCAGTGCCTCCCGGATCTTTTTCATATGCTGAGAGCTCAGACAATCGAAGTAATCCATAGAGGCTTGTCCTAACCTCCTCATGTCCTCATCTCCCACTTTAAATCTCCCCAATGGATTGCTGGATAAGATCCCGGATCTCTGACCTTCGATGCGATTGGGACGATAGTTTCACTTCCTTTTGAGTCGGCTTTCCGGGCAAATCGAGCACCTGAAAGAGGGTGCCATCAAAGGCGACGAGATCCTTTTTAATCAGGGCATCCCTCGCTTCAATGTACTCGTCAACAGTGATTTGCAGTAAAGTGCAAATAGCATCATAGGAGTAAAAGGACAGCCCGTTTCGATCTGAAGCCAGGACAAGGAAAAGGTAGAGAAGGATTTCCGTATGACTCAAGGAGGCCAAAAAGCCATTGGTTAGGAAGCGATGAGGGATAAAGCTAAAACCTCCCTCAATGCGTCTGATCCGGTTGGGGACAAGGATCTTTTTCTTGATCATGATCAACTCCTTTCTGGCTATACTCTGGTTTTGGGGATGGCAGGAAGACGCACGAATCCAGCAAGCAACCTGAAACCAACCATCACAAACCGCTTTTCTGTATCTTTCAGCTGATTCCTCCCCGTGGAGCCAATCTAAGGCCTTTAAAGAGGTGGGTCAGTCCCCGTTTTGTGTTGAAAATGATTATTCTTTATTTTTTTTGATCCAGGGCGGGAACCAAAACCTAAAGGAGGCGGCAGGATCTGAAGAAATGGCCCGGCATGGTGACGAAGCTCAGGAAGAGCGTAGCTCACGCAAAGTGCACAACGAAAGGATGACAAGGTCGGGTCGCAGGCCGAAAACATGGAAGGAATAAGCTCGATCAACATCGTTAACGCCATTCGGGTTGGAAGAATCCTGCGTCTAACCCATCGAAGGGCGCCAGGGAGAAAAATATCAAGGCGAATCCTTTCAACGGCATCCTCTTGCGAGGATGATTTTTCAACTTCTTCTATGACGTTTTCGACTTCTTTCAACTCTCCGGGTAAACGTGCAGACAAACAATCCGGAAGGAAACTAAACGTCTGATGCCCTATTGAGCAGTGCCACCTCGCTATTTTTGTTCCTTCCGGATACTTTCTACTGTAAGTGCCGTTTTTCCTGAATCCACACCCTCCTTCCGGGTGGATAGGGCAGTTATCAAGTTTTGCGTCTTTCCAGGCTTCTTGCCGGACGTATTCCTCGGCGGATAAATCCGTGGCAAATCGCAGCTGCATGATAAAGCCGTTGCCTCAAATAGAAAATTATGAGAACATTCGGTCATGGTCAAAATAGGTCGAAATGCACCATGTCCTTGCGGCAGTGGTAAAAAATATAAAAAATGTTGTCTGTCACCACAACAAAAGAAAAAACCCTCTTCCGTCAAAAAACAGCGGTTCATCCCTGTCTACACAGAGCTTGATCAACTGTCAAATAGCGTCGTAGATCTCATAAAAGAGAACAAATTAGATGAAGCAGAAGCCGTATCCCGAGAACTTCTGACCGAATACCCCGACCAGATCGATGGTTTTAATCGGTTGGCCATGGTCTATGAAGCACGGGGAGAAAAAGGAAAGGCGGCAGAGTTCTATCTAAAAGCCTACCGTTTTGCACTTTCAAATGAAGGTTTTGACCAGGACTCTGCAGACTGGTTCTTGTCGGAGGCTAAACGGATGGAATCTGAAAATAATATGGAATAAAAAAAATTAAATGGATTCCTTACAAAAGGAATCTGGGGAATAAAATGGAAGGAACCAAATACTCACAACATAACCAGACTAACAACATAACGTGCATTATGGTAGCATCGCACATCGGCCAATGTTATACAAGACTGCCAGACCTAAGTTACACTTTTTGTCGGGAAAAAGCTTAGATCATGTCTGACAATTTAATCCTCTTTATCTTGCCAAAAGTCCAGGATTTCAGCAAGTTAAAACTCTGTGATATCCTCAATTTGGATAAATCAAGCGAACCTGTGATATCTGATTCCGTCTCTCAGATCTGGAACATATTTTGGAATATTGAGATTATCCTAAATTTTCTTGTATGTCAAAAACCTGGAATATGCTTTACAATTGAAATGGATTTTTGAACTCATATGTCAGTATCTGCCATTGCTGAGATAAAAAGTTTGTATCACATTCCGAATAGCTGTTAAATCCCCAAGATTGTCTTGATCTTTTCAATGTCCTTTTTCAGTATGGCATTTTCTGCTTTTAAGGAATCATTTTCGGCCTT
>CAZFSF010000172.1:0-4186 GCA_964522045.1 uncultured Desulfobacteraceae bacterium | reverse complement strand
GATCACGACGACATAGATCGGTCATGCAGACAAGATGCGCCCCTGAAGGTGCTAGGAAGCTTACCCTGTTTCCCTTGGGAAGGGGCATGAATGCCAATACCTTGGCCGCCAGAAAAAGATAGGAGTATTCATAGATTCTGACGACACCAGCCTGTTTTAAGGCAGCGTCAATAACCCTGTCATCCGACGCCATGGATGCCGTGTGGGCTATGGCGGCCTTTGCCCCTTCCTGAGTACTCCCCCCCTTTAGGAGGATGATCGGCTTGGATCTTGTCACCTCATCGGCAATCTCCATAAAACGCTTTGGATTCTTAAAGCTTTCCAGATACACGAAGATCGCCTTTGTCTCCGAATCGGTTGCGTAATATTCCAGGACATCACTTTCATCAACGTCCAGTTTGTTTCCGAGCCCCACCACCCTGGCCACTCCAAAGTTTTCCTCGGTCGAGATGTGACGCATAGTGTGGGTGGCAAAATTTCCTGTCTGGGCTATGTAGGATATGGGGCCCTTCGGGATTTTGCCCAGGGGAAAGAAACTGGAAGTGAAATTGTGAGGCGTCGATGAGTGACCGGACGTATTGGGTCCGATGGCCCGGATGCCGGTCTCTTTGATGGCATTGACGAGTTCGTCCTGCAATGCCTGGCCTTCCGCGTCCACCTCGGAAAATCCTCCGGCCGCAAGTACCACAGCCTTGATCCCCCTGCCTGCGCACTCCCGTACAGTACCAGGGTTTGCCCTGGCCGGAAGGATGATTATGGCCAGATCGATGCCTTCGGGGAGATCTTGGATAGAGCAAAAGACTTCTATTCCAAAGATCTCGCCGCCCTTTGGGTTAACCAGAAAGATCTTGCCGTTGTAACCGTTGGCAAGGATGTTTTTAATGACGTCGTTCCCGGGTTTGTGGGGTGTTGAAGAGGCCCCGATAATGGCAACACTTCGGGGTTCAAAAAACCTTCTGAAATAATCCTTCAAAAATATCCTCCTTAATGCTTCAGCCTCTATTTTTTTAATCGGTTCATTTTTCGGTATTTCGCATTATTGTGGCTACTTAGCTTTGATAGGATTATGTCAAATCCCAAACCTTTTGGCTCTTTACGAGATTATCAAACGTCAAAACCAAAGGTCAACAGCATGATAATTTCGACTTTCTCCGAATTCATCGAGATTAACGTTTTTATACTATTTTATACTATATTATACTATATTTATAGCGTAGCAGAGTCAAGGTCACAGCCTTGTATGAGCAAACGCCTGGTTCAGGGAAATCCCTTGTTGCGTAATCCTCTCAGTAGAACCCAGATGTAAATGATTCCATTAAAAATGAAGACGGACAGGCCAAGGAAAAATTGATCTTCCCGTATCAACTCTGTCGGATAGATGATTGGAATCAGGTAATGCTCAATAAAGCCATCTTTGTATGCTGTTACGCCGGCCGCCTGACGGAGTTGGTTTTCAATGGGGGTAAGGGGGCAGAGCCACCCCTGGATTTCAATGAGCCCTCCCCATACCACAGCAGGGATATGCAAATACCCGACCCTGGGCCATTTGAAGACAAATAACCCTCCAAAAACCACAAAAAGAATAAAAGCAAAGTGAAAAATCACCAAAAGGTCTGCAAGAAAGGAGTAAATCATTGGTTTAAGCCTTATCGCCAATGTTGATAACGCCGCAAAAAGGCGCAAAATTCACAGAAACTACAATTAAAAGGTTGTAATATCAGTATGTTATCATCAAAAAACTGAAAATCTAACTTTTTACGAGACAATCTAATGTTATCCCTGCAAAATGGGCCTTCAACCATCGCTTTCAACGTGGCACTGAGTTAACAATTTAGGCTTTTGGTGAAATCGAACCGCTGGGCCCTGTTGAAGATACACCCGCCCATGGCGAGGGGAACCTATAAATGTCTAAGTCTTTTACCCTTTAGACCTGGGACTGTCAAATGTCCGGGGGTTCTAAAACACGAGCCAGGAACTTTGCAGGATAAACAAAAAAGGGGGTTCATTTGGCGGCGCTGTCAAAAACCGTAATGTTTCACGTGAAACATTGTTCCAAGCTGCGTCCATCTCCGCTGATCTGCGTCCCATTCAATTTGAATCCAGATTACAGATCTGCTTAGATCGTTTGAAATGTTTCACGTGAAACACTGTTTTGTCTTTTCAATATCAAGTGATTGTGTTATCAATCCTATTCTGCGGCGCGCATTTTCGTTCCGCACAGGATATATCGTATGGGACACGTAATCTCTATCTCCAACCAGAAAGGCGGTGTGGGAAAAACCACAACGGCCATAAACCTCTCTGCGTCCATTGCTGCAGGAGAAAAGGATTGCCTCCTTATCGACTGCGACCCGCAGGGAAATGCCACCACCGGTCTGGGTGTAGATCCGGCATCCCTTGAACAGGGCCTCTATGACGTCTTGTTCGGAGAGCTCCCTTCTGAAGAGGCGATCACCGAAACATCCTTGCCACGACTCCACCTGATTGGCGCCACCGGGGACCTGATCGGGGCAGAGGTTGAGATGGTCTCCATGAAATCAAAGGAGTTCCGCCTTCGTAATGCGCTAACAGCCCTCAGACAAAGATATGACTACATCTTTTTGGACTGCCCCCCATCTTTAGGCTTCTTGACTGTAAATGCCCTTACCGCAGCAGAGTCTGTTCTCGTGCCCCTTCAATGCGAGTATTATGCCTTGGAAGGGCTGTCCCAGCTATTGACTACTGCAAAGGCCGTGAAACGTGGCCTTAATCCAGTTCTCAGATCTGCCAGTATCCTGTTAACCATGTATGATAGCCGCAATAATCTGTCACGCCAGGTGGAAGATGAGGCCAGGGCGCTTTTTAAAGAACGCGTTTTCAAGACTGTAATTCCACGTAATGTCCGTTTAAGCGAGGCCCCGAGTTATGGGAAACCGATTATACTTTATGATATCGGTTCCAAAGGGGCACAGAGCTATCTGGCCCTTGCGAAGGAACTGATCGGGAGGGAATAGGCCACTATGCCAAAACGAAAGGCCCTTGGAAAGGGGTTGTCGGCGCTGATTCCTGATGCCGATGAATTTGATGACGGAAATGAGCAGTTTTTTCAATGCCCGGTGGAGGTCATTGAACCCAATCCTTATCAGCCAAGACAGACGTTCTCTCCCCATGAACTGGAGGAAATGGTTGACTCAGTCAGGGAAAAAGGGATTATCACGCCACTGCTGGTCACCAAGACAGAGGCAGGGTATCAGCTTATTGCGGGCGAGAGAAGGTGGCGGGCGGCACAAAAGGCCGGCCTCAGGCGCGTCCCTGTCGTTGTTAGGGAAGTAAGTCCCTCTGAGTCCTTAGAACTGGCCCTTATTGAAAATATTCACAGAAAGGACCTAAACCCCATCGAAGAGGCTGTTGCTTATGCGAAACTCCTGGAAGAAACCCGAATTACACAGGATGCCCTGGCCAAACGATTGGGCAAAGACCGTTCCTCCATAACCAATTTTTTGAGACTCCTGAAGCTCCCGGTACAGATACAGCAGGATGTGATTGACGGTCGTCTAACTATGGGCCATGCGCGGTTATTAGCCGGACTCAAGAACAGTGAAGATCAGTGGACCCTACGAAATGCCATCATTAAAAGAGGGCTTTCTGTCAGGCAGTCGGAGGCATTGGCGAAGCGGGGAAAGGACTCCACAGATACGAGGGAGAAGGGATCTACCAAAGATCCTTATCTGCGATCATTAGAAGATAACCTCAAGAGGTCTCTTGGCACGAAAGTCGAGATCAAGAAACGGGGGAGGAAGGGTAGCCTGGTAGTCCATTTTTATTCCGACGATGAGTTAGACAGGCTGCTTGAGCTGTTGGGTTGATTGCTCCCATCTTTCCCTTTACGGTCTTTCCATCTTCGCTCCTCGCCCCTGATCAGGTCTTGGATGTTCACCTTGTGTTTGTAACAGATCAGGAGCGCCATAATCAATGAGCCGATTATAAGCGGTTGCGGCTTGCCGAACAGCATAAGAAAAAAGGGCATGGCAGCCGCTGAGAGGATTGAACCGAGAGAAATGTAATCCCATATGGCTACAATTATGATAAACAATACGAGGCTGCAAAGACACGATAATGGTGAGAGCGCGAGGTAGACGCCCAACGCGGTTGCGACCCCTTTTCCACCCCGAAATCCAAGAAAGATAGGGAACATATGCCCTAATAG
>CAZFSF010000171.1:1726-4213 GCA_964522045.1 uncultured Desulfobacteraceae bacterium | reverse complement strand
ATACATCTCCATGATTGATCACCTTAAAGAACATCTCCCCATCCGTATCAGATAAGACTTTGACCATTTCCGCCCAATATATTCCCGGCAAAGAACGGTGGCCAGAGACAATTACGGGGATGCGAAGTCTCCAGTCTGGGGTTATCGACGCGGCGCAGTTGCTGGCGCCTCTCTTTTCGCACGCAATTACGTCTTGGTGATTATCCCAGCATTTTTCTTTATAGAACAGTATCCTCCATTCATCATTCCTCTCAAGCTGTCTGACAATCCAGGACGGCTTTGTTACTGAAACTCCGTACCCTCTCCCCCCTTTATAATTGCCATACCCGAATCCGGTTGTTTCATACTGCACATTGATCTTTACCCTCTGAAACGCTGAAAGACCATACAATTCTTTTGCTGTGTCATTGCGGTTCAATATTTTCCTGATCCATCGCCCGTGGGTCGTCACAACCAGGATACCCCTGTTATTAAGCGCACTGGAGAAGAATTCCAGTAATTGCTTCGTTTTCCGCTTTGTTAAATGGGTAATCAGAGAGCCACACGAAATCAGATCATATTTCTGATCAATGTCTATCCTGCTTAAATCTTCATTTGTCTGGACCGTGCGTACCTGCAGATTTTCCTGCAAAAACCGGAGCAAATTCGTATCGATTTCAGCCGCTGTTATCTTTGCTTCCGGAAAGTAAGCCTTGATAAATCTTAAAACCCTTCCCCCGCCGGACGCGAAATCCAATATGGTGTGAATCTCGTCCCTGTTTCTTCGCGCACAACTCAGCGTCTGGATGATACTCAGCAAACCGGAAAAACCCACGCTGAAATAATGCCGCTCCTGACCGTGAATAAACATCTTGTCTTCTGGTGAGATTCCCGTGAAAACAGAAGATAGGTCCAATGAGTCGATCTTATAGAGTAAGCTTAACTCTTCGATTAGTTTTCTTTTTTCGGATCCCGTCATTTCCTCGGACTATGGGCCAGACAAATGGTTTATAACCGTTCTGCTATCGCGCTGTCCCCTTACATCATACACTTTTTTGAAGGTTGCATCAGTGTTTTTTTCAGGATTCGAACACAATTTATGCGTTTCAGACCATCGGTACCTCTCTTTTTGTTTATCGATCCGGCACGCTGGCAGGGCAGCGCGGCTAAGGAATCTAAAAAGCTGGCCAACGCTATCAATGCGGCAGTGACAGATGAGAGTATACGCCGGAGTGCTTCCAAGTTGGGAGAGAAGATCCGCGCGGAAGATGGTATAGGGTGTGCTGTCCAATTCATTAAGCAGAGAATCGGACCTTGAATCGATTAGCACGGGTGCAGGGCGTGGCCCATCTCGCCGCGGGATCCGCATTCATATCGGGGTGGTATTAGTGGATTCTTAATGTCTCACCCGCTTTCGGCAGGATTGCTTTTCAAAAAATGTGGGATGGCTACGGGGATATCGATAAAATCAGGCCTTCAGGTAAACACCCTTACCCACAACCTTTATCATACCACGCTTCTTCAGCCTGTAAACGATATCTCGTATTTTTCTGCCCTCAAACCCTGTCTTTTTTCTCAAGGTAGCGCCGTCAACCCCTTTCTTGAATCTCTTGATAATTGCCAATACCGCATCACTATCAGAGGTTTGTTTTGGCGCTTTGGCTTTGGGCAATGTCTTGGCTTTTGGTTTTCTGGAAGCCACGGGTTTGTCAAGTTTCTCCACCTTTTTCATCAGATTCTCTGTTTTCTCTGTCGCCTGTTTCAGCGATTTCAACACCGCCTGCAAATCCTTTTTCAGTTGTTTCATCGTCTTCCTCCTTTGGCATCGGTTTTTAGATATCCACCCTCTCCTTCAGCTCCTTACCACATTTGAAGAATGGCAACTTCTTAGGCTTCACCTTGATCTGCTTTCCTGTCTTCGGGTTCCTTCCAGAGTACCCGTCGTAACGCTTTACCTTGAAACTGCCAAGGCCTCTGATTTCCACCCTTTCACCGTTTGCCAAGGCATTTGTCATCTCATCAAAAACCAAATTTACTATTTCCTCAGCCTTCGTTTTTGTGAGATCTTCACCTTTGCTCAACGCCTCTACTAAATCAGATTTCGTCATATTCCCTCCTAATAGATTCATTATGAACGAAACCTATAGGGCAGTGGAGACCAAATGTCAAGCAATTTTGGCAGGTTGTTATCAATCGGGGTATTGAGGAATCTCTGGATATTCTTTGAAGAATGGATCTGCCTATTGACAGCCCTGTCCGTACTCAGTAATATTTCTGGCAGCCGTTCACGGGTTCAAAGGTTCCCCCCATTGCCATATGCGAGGATCTTCGACAGGATCCAGAGAATAAAGGATGAGATAGTTATTCTATTGAAAAATTCGGAATCAAAACAAACCCCTTATCCAGCAAAATATATTTATGTAGCCGGCCTTTTGAAAACCCTCTTTTCCAGGCGGGAGCAATGACACCCAGTCTTAAAAAGTTCGACGTGATAGTTGTAGGTGCCGG
>CAZFSF010000171.1:0-1626 GCA_964522045.1 uncultured Desulfobacteraceae bacterium | reverse complement strand
GTGCCGGACACCAATCGCATGGAGAAAGGACCTGGATTCATGGATGAATCAAGAGGCAACAAAAGAAGGGGTGCAGATACAAGACAATACAAGGGTCGTGGCGGTTTCCTATGGCGACCGGGGATGCGATCTTACCATAGAAGATGAGGTGGGGCAAAAAGAGTTCCGTACACGATGCCTAATCGGAGCAGATGGAGCAACTTCTGTTGTCAGGAGATCTCTCTTTCCAACATTGAGAGTCCGATACTCATCACCCATCAGGGAGTGTTATAAAGGCTCATTAGACATAGAAAGGGACTATTGTCACTGGTTTTTCCCTAAATCCCTTCCACGTCCCAGGTTTGATCTCCACCACAAGGAAGATTTTTTTCTGATTGAGGGGAGCGGGATTAGAGAGCTGAGAGAGGATATACGACTTACCTTGGCGGATTACGGATTCAGCGGAAATACTGAACCCTTGTGGAGAGACGGCTGTGCAATCCCGTTGCTCCACAATGAACTGATCACCGGCGCCTTTTCTCCTGCCCGGGACAACACTCTCTTAGTGGGAGATGCTGCCGGTCTGATCTTACCGATTACCTTTGAGGGAATCGGCACAGCGCTTAAGAGCGGGTTTCTATCAGCCGAGGCAATCACGGAAGCAGCCTGCCAGGGAAGGTAAGTGGGGAAGATCTACCTCCAAAAACTGGAACCTCTCCTTCATTCGATCAAAAAGCTCCACGGATTGCAAGAGGATTTGAGTCTGGCCGCCGCAAAAGGAGCATCTGAGTTGGCAAAGGGTTTGAAGGAAGCTTACGAGGAAACGTTGAAAGTTGTTTAGCTACGCATAGTGAGTTTCCTCACCCCTCTAAACCCCGATTAACTCTCGAGCCAGAACAACCGCCTCGGCAGCGTCAGCCCCATAACCGTCAGCGCCAATCTCTTCGGCAAAGGAGTTACTCACCGGCGCGCCGCCCACCATAACCTTTACCTTTTCCCTCAGCCCTTTTGCCCGCAGCTCCTGGACGGTGCGTTTCATTTCAGGCATACTCGTTGTCAGGAGGGCTGACAGACCCAAAATGTCCGGTCCAATGGCCTCAATTTGCTCTATGAGCTTCTCCACTGTCAAATCCACACCCAGGTCAACCACTTCGAATCCTGCCCCTTCTAACATCATTTTGACGATGTTTTTTCCAATGTCATGGATGTCACCTTTGACTGTGCCCACAATGATGGTACCCTTCGGCTCGCTCTCCTCGCTCTTCAGCAAGGGCTTCACAGTGTCCAAGCCCAGTTTCATGGTTAAGGCAGAGACAAGCATCTCGGGTACAAAGATCTCACTGTCGGAGAACTGTTGTCCGATTACGTCCATGGCTGAAATGAGCCCATGATCAATGATCAACTTAGGCGCAATCCCTTCTTCAATTGCTTTCGTTACCAGTCCTTGAATCTCGGTCCTCTGCCGGGTGATTACCGCATCCTTTATCTGCTGAAGTGTATCGCTCATCACTTGCTTCCTCCCTGTTAAATTATAATCTAAAGGCTAATATCCTTCATGCACGGCTGAAACAATCGCCTTGAGATTTTCCATTGGCGTGGACAAGGGTATGGCACATTCAGGCCCTATGATGTCTACCCCGGCGTCAA
>CAZFSF010000170.1:0-4248 GCA_964522045.1 uncultured Desulfobacteraceae bacterium | reverse complement strand
ATGTTTATCTCGGGCGGGGAAAATGTCTATCCGGCGGAGGTGGAAGACGCCATCTACGAACTGCCCCAGGTCTCGGAAGCCGCCGTCATCGGAATCAAAGATCAAAAGTGGGGAGAGGTGGGTAAGGCGGTGGTGGTGGTCAAAGATGGGGAAGAGCTTACTGAAAGGGAGGTTATTGACTATCTGAAAGGGAGGTTAGCCAGATACAAGATTCCCAAAAGCGTGGTATTCACGAGCGTCCTGCCCCGCAATGCGGCGGGGAAGGTCCTGAAAAACACTTTGAGAGAGGAGCAGGAATCAGCCACCCCGGAACGGACCGGTGATGGTTGAAATGAACCAACAACACAATAACAAAAGGAAAGGAGAAAAAATGAAAAGGATTCTTGGTGTATTTGTATTGGCATTGGTGGCTTTGGCCTTTGTGGCATTTCCGGTAATGGCGGAAAAGCCGATCAAAATAGGGATCATTCAAGGGTTGAGTGGCCCCTATGAAATCTACGGCAAAGCAGAAGTCACCGGATTCAAGATGGGACTGGAATACTTCACAAACGGAACTAATAAAATAAATGGAAGACCTGTGGAATTGATCGTTGAGGACACACAGCTTAAAGCGGCAAGGGCGAAGATGCTTTTAACAAAACTCTACGGTGACGACAAGGTGGATCTGGTAATAGGCCCGACCAGCAGTGCCGTGGCTTTGGCCGTGATTCCTGTGGCCCAGCAATTCAAGAAAATCCTGATCGTCGAACCTGCGGTGGCGGATTCCATTACGGGAAAAGCCTGGAACCGCTACATATTCAGAACAGGTCGAAATTCCAGCCAGGATGCCATTTCCAATGCTGCGGCTGTAGCCAAACCAGGGGTGAGTATCGCCTGTATCGGTCAGGATTATGGCTTTGGCCGTGATGGAATAGCCGCGTATAAGAAGGCTGCCGAAGCGCTGGGAGCAAAGGTGGTTCACGAGGAATACGCTGATTTTAAGGCAACCGACTTTACAGCGCCCATCCAGAGGATTATAGAGGTCCTTAAGGACAAGCCAAAGCCTAAATATGTTTGGGTGATCTGGGCAGGAAAGGGCGGCCCGATTCCGCAATTGATATCAGCCGGGCTTGACAAGTACGGGATTGAAATCGCCAGCGGAGGAAATGTCCTGGCGGCACTGAGGCTGATGAAGCCTCTCAAGGGAATGAAAGGTTCCATTTACTATTACTATGAAAACCCGAATAATCCAGTCAACGACTGGCTTGTCAAGGAACATTATAAACGCTTCAACGAACCTCCGGATTTTTTCACATGTGGAGGTTTTGCAGCCGCAGGCGCCGTAGTTAAGGCAATTACAAAAGCAGGGACTACAGACACTGAGAAGCTAATCTCCACCATGGAAGGGATGGTGTTTATGACTCCTAAAGGGACTATGATTTTTCGGAAAGACGACCATCAAGCCCTTCAATCCATGTACGCATTCGAGCTTAAAGTAAAAAAGGATGTGGCGTGGGCCATTCCGTCTCTAATCAGGGAGATGTCGCCTGCAGAGACAGAGCCTCCAATTATGAATAAAAGATAGTAATTTAATCCCGTCTCCTCTTCTTTCACGCGAGTCGTGATTGAGGGGGGACAGAACCCAAAAACTTGATTGGGAATGCCATGACAAACAACAGCACGGAACCCATCATTGAGACCAAAGATCTGACGATCCGTTTTGGGGGGCATGTGGCGGTGGATCACGTAAGCATAACAGTCGAGCCCTTTGCCCTAAAGTCGATCATAGGTCCAAACGGTGCAGGAAAGACAACTCTGTTCAACCTGATGACAGGCCAATACAGACCCACCAAGGGGAAGATTGTTCTGAAAGGGAAGGATATTACCCCTCTTGGCGTAGCAGAAAGGGCACGCCTCGGCATAGGCCGCTCTTTTCAGCTTACCAATATCTTCCCTATCCTGAGCGTCCTTGAAAATGTGAGGGTTGCCATACAGGCACGTGAGGGATTAGACCTGAATTTCTGGCGGCACTATCTTCACTTTTCATCATTCGAAGACGAAGCCTATGAAATCCTTAAGGACGTGCTTCTGGATGATAAATGGCCCGAACCGGCCAGCAATCTGACTCATGGTGAGCAGAGAAAACTTGAAATAGCCATATTACTCTCCTTAAAACCGGAAATTCTGTTTCTTGACGAACCAACAGCAGGAATGGGTCAGGAGGAGGTCCCCGCCATTCTGGAAATCCTGGAAAAGCTCAAAAATTCAAGGGATCGCACCATACTCCTTGTGGAACATAAGATAGATATGATTATGTTTTTATCGGATACCATCGCTGTGCTGCAGGATGGAAGATTGATCGCTGATGGTAATCCTGAAGAAATATATAGAAGTGAGGTCGTACAGGCCGCTTACCTGGGCGGAGGGGTGAAAAGTGAGTGAAACCGTTTTGAAGGTTGAGAGTGTCCATACCTATATTGGTCAGCACCATATCCTTCAAGGGATCTCCTTTGAGGCTGTGGCTGATGCCGTGACGGTTCTCATTGGCAGGAACGGTGCCGGTAAAAGTACTACCATCAAGACGGTTATGGGACTGCTGACAGCAACCGATGGCAGGATCATCTATCGGGGGCAGGAAATACAGAGGAAAAAGCCTTATGAGATAGCCAGAATGGGAATAGGTTTTGTTCCCGAAGACATGGGAATTTTTTCTGGCCTGACAGTCGAGGAAAACATGAAAGTCGCAATGCTTGTAGAAGACAAGACAACTCATGAGAGGCTTGAAAGAACCCTTCACATGTTCTCCGCTCTTCGAAAGTTCTGGAAATCGAAGGCGGGAAATCTGAGCGGAGGGCAGAAACAGATGTTAGCCATTGCGCGGGCAATTGTTAATGATACCTCGCTTCTTTTGATAGATGAGCCCTCAAAGGGTCTCGCCCCAATTATTGTTGAATCTCTTCTTGAGGCGATAAACCAGATCAAAGAACGAAGTGTGGTAATCTTGGTTGAACAGAATTTTTTCATGGCGAGTGCGGTAGGCGATAACTTTTACATCCTTGATGACGGGCTTGTGGTCCAAAGCGGTGTTATGGAAGAGTTGATCCATGATGCTGAATTAAAAAGCAGGTTTCTTGGGATATCAAAAACCTCCAATAGCAGGTGAAAACGATTTAATCACCTTGATAAACAGGCTGACCTGGTCCAGCGTGGAAAGAATGATCTAATAATGCAAAACCGGAGAATATCCAAATGGTAGCGACGTTTATTAAACGACGAAGTCGTGAACTCGCAGTGGCAGGTACGATTACTCTTTTTCTTCTCCCTCTCCTCGGTATTTCGGGCAAGACATATATTACCCTCACGATAGCAGGACTGGCAATGGGTATGCTCCTTTTCCTTGTCGCCTCGGGGGTAAGCATCATATTCGGGCTGATGGACGTGCTGAACTTTGCCCATGGCGCCTTGTTTGCATGGGGCGCATACGTGGGTTTCACGGTTTTCAACATTATGATGAAATGGGTTGTGGCTGAGTCCGTTTTTAAGAATTTGGTCGTTTTCGTCTTTGCCATTTTTGTCGCGATGATAGCTGTCGCTATCCTTGGAATTGTTCTTGAGAGGATAATCGTTCGCCGTGTCTATGGTAACCACCTTTTCCAGATACTTATAACATTTGGCGCGACTATTGTACTTGTGGAGTTGATAAAGGTCTTCTGGGGGCCGAATGACGAGGTGATGACCGTACCTTTTAGTTTCAGGGGCAACTGGGATGTCCTGGATGTTATCATAGACAGATACAGGGTCATATGTATCACAATGGGCTTTGCTTTATATGCCGTTATACAACTTATATTAAAGAAGACAAAACTTGGTATCATCGTGAGGGCCGGCGTGGAAAACCGCGAGATGATACAGGCCATGGGCCACAATATTTTTATGCTTTTTACCGGGGTTTTCGCCGTGGGCGCTGGCCTTGCGGCGCTGGGTGGCCTGGCCATGTCTGTTTTCAGCCTGCAGGTATATCCGGATATGGGTTCCACCTATCTCCTATTTGCATTCATTGTTGTTATTATAGGGGGTCTCGGTAGTGTTACTGGATCCCTGGTGGGAGCCATTATCGTTGGACTTTCATATAACTATGTTGCATACCTGGTCCCCTGGGCGGCGGCCGGAGCGAATGTCATGATCATGATAATAATTCTTCTGGTAAGACCTGCCGGCCTTTTCCCGGCAGGAGAGTAGAGAGGTTAAGAATGGCAGAACTAACAGCGG
>CAZFSF010000169.1:0-4282 GCA_964522045.1 uncultured Desulfobacteraceae bacterium | reverse complement strand
GGCCGGTAAAAGATATGGCTTTTTATATCTTGCGGGAGATATTCCTGCTCAACCCAGGCCCCCGGATAATTGTGGGGGTAAAGATAGCCCCGGCTGTAGCCCAATTTTTTCATCATTTGAGTCGGAGCGTTTCTGATATGCAGGGGCACGGGTTGCGGCCCAGACTTTTTGATTTCTTCTTTGACTGCTTTTTCAGCAAGATAAAGGGTGTTGCTCTTGGGGGAAGAGGCGAGATAGACGGTTGCTTCGGCCAAGGCCAATTCTGCCTCCGGAGGCCCCACCTTCTGCCACGCATCAAAGGCGGCCAGGGCTATTGGGAGGGCGTTGGGATCGGCCAATCCCACGTCTTCGGAGGCAAAGCGGATCATCCTTCGGCATATAAAGAGGGGGTCTTCGCCCGCCATGAGCATCCTGTAGAGCCAGTAGACCGAGGCCTGGGTGTCACTCCCCCGCAGGCTTTTATGGAAGGCGGAAATTATATCGTAATGCTGTTCTCCATCCTTGTCGTAGGGCAATGCCTTTCTGTTAAGGGCCGTTTCAACAGTTTTCAGACCCAGGCGGATGGGGCTGTCTGGTTGCGGTTGCTCGTCAATTACAAAATAAACCGCTGATTCCAGGTTGTTGAGGGCTACCCGGGCATCCCCCTGTGCAAGCTCGACAATATGGTCAATTGCTTCAGGCGTGATTTCAATATTTAGCATCCCCAATCCCTGTTCTTTGTCCGAAATGGCCCGTAGGAGGAGTGACTTAAGATCATCCTTGCCCAAAGGGTGGAGTACTATCATCCTGGCCCTTGAGAGGAGTGGAGGGATGATCTCAAAGGAGGGGTTCTGCGTGGTTGCGCCGATCAGGATAATGAGTCCGCTTTCCACATGGGGGAGGAAGGCATCCTGTTGGGCCTTGTTAAAACGGTGGATCTCATCCACAAATAGGATGGTCGGCTTATTTGATTGTGTTCTTTCCTCGCTGGCTTCAGAAATAATCTGCCTCAATTCTTTTATGCCGGAGGTGACCGCAGAGAAGGCACGGAAGGGATAGTGGGCATATTTTCCCATGAGTCTGGCCAAGGTCGTCTTCCCTGAACCGGGTGGTCCCCAGAAAACTACTGAAAATATGCGCCCGCTCCTTAGGGTCTTGGCCAAAAAAGAGCCGGGGCCAAGGAGATGTCCCTGGCCCATCATCTCTTCAAGTGTCTTTGGCCGCATTCTTTCCGCCAAAGGCGTACCAACTGTTTCCATCTGTTTGCTCATTAATGTGGAACCTCGTTTGCCAGTAGGTTGGACAGAAGTGACAGGAGCCTGTCTATGTCTAAAGGTCTACCGATTGTCAGATCTGCCCCGATCTTTATGGACACATCCCGGGTCTCTGGGTTTCCCCGGGCGTTGATCAGGGCAACGGGAAGATCGGGGTGCAACCTTTTTATCTCGCGAATCATCTTGCTGGTTTCTATATGGGGAGCATTCTGATCGGCTATAACCAAATCGAATTTATTACCCCTCAACAGCTTAAGACTTTCATAGCGGGAAGAGGCGATGGCGCTCGTACTACCTTTGCTCGTCAATAACTGGTAAAGGATGTCGATCACGGTTCTCCCCTCCCCGATGATCAGAATGCGGGAGTCCTTGAGCCCTTTTTTCTTGGTCTTGCCCTTTAATAAAGGAGCCTTTCCGGCAAGGGGGAGCTTGACAAGGAAGGTGCTGCCCAGACCTTGATTGCTGGTGACTCTGATATCTCCCTCATGTCTCCCAATAATGGCATAAGCAAGGGTCAAACCAAGTCCCCTTCGCGCCCCATCCTTGGTGGTAAAAAAGGGGTCGAAGATTTTATCAATGATCCCATCAGATATCCCTGTCCCGTTATCCTGAAAATAGATATGGGCCAGTCCCGAATGCTCCTCTGTGGTAAGGTATATTTCTCCCTCCCCTGGCATGGCCTCGATGGCGTTCAGAATTATATTTACGAAGACATCCTCCAACTCTCTTTTGCATCCATATATTGGGGATAGTGCCCGGAGGTAGGTTTTGATTTTGATATTATCAGCGTTAGATTCAGACCCTGCCGTCCATTTGGGATGGGATATGTTAACCGCCTTTTTGAGAACCTTTTTCAGGTCCAGAAGAGTAATCTCCGATGGATCATATTCAGTTCTTGTAAGGCAATTGAGATGATTAGAGAGGAACGAGCCCTTTTCTCTAACAGCTTCAATCCTTCCCAATGATCGGAGGAGTCTATTGTCAAGGGATTCAGGGCCTTGAATCTCTTGGATATGCTCCCCGAGGAGGATCATGGAGTTTTCCAATTCCCTGCTGAAACCGGAAGCCATTCTGACAAGGGCCTCTGTTTTCACGGATTGTCCAAGTCGTTTTTCATGCGCCTTTCTTTGATCAAGGTTGAGCATATTGAGCAGAAAGGCCGTTTTGCCCTGATACCTGATTTTATTGACCCGGACTTCGTAGCATAGGGTTTGGCCGGATTTTGCTGTCAGAAAGATTTCATTCTGACCTGGCAGGATTTGATCCATCGGTCTTTTTTGTTGTAGCCCGGTTGCAAATGAGATTGAATCAGGGTGAAGCAGATCCGGAAATGTTTTGGCAAAGATTTCTTTGAGTGTATACCCTAACTCTCTGCAGGCAGTCTCATTGGCAAAAACAATCTTTTCCTGTTGTACGAGGAAAAGGGCTGCCGGGACATTGCTTATCAATTTCCAGGTGTTCCTTAACTCCTTCTGGAAGACATTTGATTCTTTTTTTAGCTGGGCTATTTTTTCTCTCAGGCCACGGTTTTCCTGCCTCAGCCTGTGTCCCCAGCTCTTTGAGGTGTGTTGCTGGTCAGTGCTCATTCATCTTTTCCTTATATATCTAATCAATCGTTCAGAGATTCACAGGTTCAGGGTTCAGAGGTTCAATGCAAATCTTAACTGTTGAACCGTCAAGTCTGAACTCTGGTTGCGACTTTGGGTTGAAAAGCCAATTCATGGCACAGCGGGTTGATTCATACGCAAAATGGCGGAATAATTCGATTGAGAGTTCCACCGAAACTCATTTATTCCATCAGGCTTCACCAAGAAAGCAACCTTGAACCTTTGAACCCTGAACCCGTGAACGGCTACACAATTAGAGCAATTGGATAAAAAGATCCTGAAGCCGGAAGTAGAATTAGTGACCCCGGTTAAAACGATCTTGCTGATTTTGCATATTTATCGTATCATATTCTCTTGATGCCTTACAACAGGCTATAGTTAGTGTCCATCCATAAATGGCTATTTTTCGCAATCTCTGCGTCAGATTCGGATTTTAATCCTCAAAATACTACAATGTATTCCTGTTAAAGAGCTCAGTTCTGCCGTTGACTCTTTTTCACTGTTTCAAGGACCATTGCTACAAAAAACGATTTACACATTAAGACTTTAAAAATTGAATGTTTGGTGTATATCCTGTAATTTACAAATTTATTGGAGGTTTGTCTTATGAAACTATTGTTTTATGCCAGATTAAACCGGTTATGGATTGAAAAAATTGAACAGCTTCGAAACGAATTTTCCGAGGTTGATTTCGTTACGGATGTTCAAAAAGTAGACAGTGAGATAAAAAATGCGGACGCGGTCGTTGCCGGGGAGATTACGCTGGGGGTAATTAAAAGTGCCAAAAGATTGAAAATTATTTTTGTACCCTATGTGGGGATAGATGCCTTACCTTTGGATTACATCAAAACGCACGGGATTCGAATATCAAATGTTCACGGAAATGCCAGATACGTAGCAGAACGATGCATCGCCCTGGCCCTGAGTTTCTACGGCAAGATCATCGATTATCATAATGACCTTAAGCAGTTCCAATGGCACGGCTATTGGGCAAAAGGAACCCTATCCGATACATGGGAGTCCATTCAGGAAAAAACCTGTTCAGTCATCGGAACAGGGGAGATCGGGAAATATATTGCCCGCTATCTAAAGGTCTTCGACTGCAGGACCATTGGATTCAAAAAAAGGCCGGTAACTGAAAAGCCGGACTGTTTCGACGAAATCACCACGGATCTAAATGAGGCCCTGGAAAAAAGTGAACTGATATTTGTCACCCTCCCTTTGACCGAGGATACCAAAGGAATGTTCAGTGCTGAAATCCTGACACGGCTGAAAGGGAAGTTCCTTGTTAATGTGGGAAGAGGATTAATCATAGATGAAGAGGGCTTGTACCGGGCCCTTAAAGAAGGCATCCTGACAGGCGCAGGCATTGATACCTGGTACAACTACCCCGAAAAAGGAGGAACCACGGCGAAGCCCTCC
>CAZFSF010000168.1:0-4317 GCA_964522045.1 uncultured Desulfobacteraceae bacterium | reverse complement strand
TTTGTCCTGCCTCTTTGTTTTTTACGATACTTGATCTTCTTTGGACTCAGCATAAAATCATCCTACCGCCTTTTTGTTCTTATTCGGCAATATCTCACCCTTGAATATGGTCACCTTGACGCCGATAACCCCATAAGTCGTAAATGCCTCTGCAAATCCATAATCTATGTCAGCCCTGATGGTGTGGAGTGGTACCCTCCCTTCTCGATACCATTCCCTGCGCGCCATTTCAGCCCCGCCCAATCTGCCGCTACAAGATATCTTTATACCCTGTGCCCCGAATCTCAATGCAGAACTTACACTCTTTTTCATGGCTCGCCTGAACGCAATACGCCGCACTAACTGCATGGCAACATTCTCAGCGACCAACTGGGCATCAACCTCTGCCTTTCTCACCTCTTGAATATCAAGAATGGCATCCCGCTTTATCATTTTTTCTAAGTCAGTCTTAAGCCTTTCAATTTCAACGCCCTTTTTCCCAATTATAATACCGGGCCGAGCGGCATAAATGCGAATCCGGACCTTGTTCGCTGCCCTCTCAATCTCTATCTTTGACACACCGGCCTGGAGAAGCTTTTTTTTCAAGAACTTCCTTATATTGAAGTCCTCCAAAATAAAAGCGCTGTATCCCTTATTAGCAAACCACTTCGAGTCCCAACTCCTGTTGATCCCTAATCTAAAACTAACCGGATGAACTTTTTGTCCCAATATACACCTCCAGCGTAATCAAAAGGTCTTTGCGGCTAATCAACGGAATATACCTATTTCTCGCCCAAAATAAGAGTTAGATGACTGGTCCTCTTCCTTATTTTCGTCGCCCGCCCCTGAGCCCGTGGCCGCCACCTTTTCAAGGTCGGGCCTTCATCAGCGTATACCGTTGCGATGTAAAGCGAGTCCACATCCGTATCAGCATTTTGCTGGGCGTTCGCCACCGCCGAATCAAGTAATTTTTTTACTATCCTTGCGCCTCGTTGAGGCGCGAAAGAAAGCAAACTCAATGCTTCTTCCACCTTCTTCCCCCGGACCTGCCCCATAATTAGACGTATCTTCTGGGGCGAAATCCTAACAAATCTTGCCTTTGCCCTTATTTCCATTTTAGCTCTTCAAAATAATCCTTAATTCCTAAATTACGCCTATTTCAACTTACCTTTCAATTTCGATTTCTTATCACCGGCATGCGCATAGAAAGTCCTGGTGGGAGAAAATTCACCTAATTTATGCCCCACCATATCTTCAGAGACAAAGACGGGCAAAAACTTTTTGCCGTTGTGAACAGCAAATGTCAGGCCGACAAACTCGGGAAGGATTGTGGACCTGCGCGACCATGTTTTGATGATCTGCCTGCTCATGGTACCACTTGCCGTCTCAACTTTCTTTAATAGATGATCATCGACAAACGGACCCTTTTTTAGAGATCTCGGCAAAACCTATCCTCCTCTTGTTGCATCCAATAATTATTGGCAGTTATCAGGTATGTCTATAGATTACTTGGTTCGACGCTTAATAATAAGTCTGTCGCTTCCCTTCCTGACCCTGGTCTTATACCCCTTAGTAGGCACACCCCACGGAGTCACAGGATGTCGTCCGCCCGAGGACTTCCCTTCGCCACCGCCATGGGGATGGTCCACCGGGTTCATTGCAACGCCTCTCACACGGGGCCTTTTGCCCAACCATCTATTTCTACCGGCCTTACCTATGGATATATTTTCGTGGTCCAGGTTACCCACTTGCCCGATAGTCGCCTTGCAGTCCTGAAAAACCATTCGTACTTCACCGGAGGGGAGTTTGACTTGAGCATATTTCCCTTCCTTAGCCATTAGCTGACAGTAACTTCCTGCGCTTCTCGCTAACTGCCCACCATGCCCTACGTTAAGCTCGATATTGTGAATGTGGCTTCCCAAAGGAATATTCCGCAAGGAAAGAGCATTTCCGTCCCTTATTTCCGCTCCCTCCCCCGACATCACCCGATCTCCCACCTGAAGTCTGTTAGGGGCTAAAATATATCGTTTTTCCCCATCCACGTAGTGTAACAGTGCAATATTGGCTGACCGGTTGGGATCATACTCAATAGACGCAACAGAGGCAGGGACCCCGTCTTTATTCCTCTTGAAATCTATCAGGCGGTATGCGCGCTTATGTCCGCTTCCCCTGTGCCGCGCAGTCAAACGCCCGTTTGAATTCCTGCCGCCTGTCTTCCTTAACGGCCTGAGAAGGGCTTTTTCAGGCTTTTTGCGCGTTATTTCCTCAAATTCAGAAGATGTCTGGAATCTCCTTCCAGGCGAGGTTGGCTTGTGAAGTTTAATCCCCATTCTTTGCTCCGCTTATTGACACCAAAACAGTTGCTGATTCCTGCAAATATTTATCACTATTAAAACAATGTGTGTGAGGTTTGAAGCTGTATTCTTCTGTTCTTATGCTGTTGTTCAATCGAAAATCAAAGACCTCACATCCCCTCAAAGAACTCTATGTTTTCACCCGGGGCCAGTTTCACAACCGCCTTTTTCCAATGAGGTCTCCTTCCAACGTTTTTTCCCATACGCCGACGCTTGCCCCGCACATTCATTGTCTTCACATCCAAGACCTTTGTCTTGAGAAGGGTCTCCACAGCCTGCCTGATCTCTATCTTGTTTGCCCCTCTGTGCACCTTAAAAGAAACCTGATTGGCCCCACTCTTCTGCAAATTGGCCTTTTCTGTAATATGTGGCTCTTTGATCACTTGGTAGATATCCACTACGAAACCAACGCCTCCTCTATTTTCTGAACAGCGGGCCGTTCTAAAAAAAGGTGGTCATATCTCAAAATGTCATAAACATTTAGCCCTTGATACCGCATAACCTTCATAAGCGGGACATTCTTAGATGATTTTTCTAAGTTCTCTGATTTATCATTTGTTACAATAAGGGCTTTTTTGACATCAAAACCGCTCATTGTTCCCACAAAGTTTTTTGTTTTGATCTCGGGGAGGCTGAAATCGTCAACAATTATAAGGCGATTACTCTGAACCTTGTCTGTCAAAGCCATTCGCAATGCCGCCTTTCTCACCTTTTTGGGCACCTTCTGTGAATAGTTCCGCGGAGAAGGCCCAAAGGCCACGCCCCCTCCCTTTCTCGTGGGAGATGAACCACTGCCGACTCTGGCCCTGCCAGTCCCCTTCTGTCTCCAGAGCTTACTCCCGGAGCTCTTAACCTTTGAGCGGCTCTTTGTAGCAGCAGTCCCGGACCTACGCTTGGCAAGTTGGCCCATCACAACCTGGTGAAGGACATGCTTCTTTATGAGAACGCCAAAAATCTCGTCTCTCAGTTCCACTTCTGAGACTTTTTCGTTTTGAAGATTATATACATCCGAAACAGTCATATAAACACCCTGAATTAAGGGATTAAGGAATTGCCAATTGAGGAATTAAATGACCTTTGCTAATTTCAATTCCTAAATTCCTAAATTCTTAAATTAAGCTTTAAACACCTGCGTGAGACTTCCAGATTTCGAGGAAGCTATTAGGGGCTCCCGGCACTGCACCTTTGACCAGAATCAAATCCATCTCTGGCCTTACATCAACCACTTTGAGATTCTTGATTGTAACATACTGATATCCCATCCGGCCGGGTAGTTTTTTCCCCTTTTGAACCTTCCCCGGGGTGGCACTGCATCCTATCGAACCCGGGATTCTGTGTGAACGGGAACCATGAGTCTTTTTTCCACCGGAAAATCCCCACCTTTTCATTACACCGCTGAATCCTCTCCCTTTGCTAAGCCCTCGCACATTAACCAACTCGCCAATGTTAAAGATATCGGATTTAATTTCCTGGCCTAATTCAAAGGCGCCCGGGTCATCAACCCTGGTCTCTCTTAACGTGGTAAAGAATCTGGCTCCCGCGTTCTTAAACTGACCTTTCAAAGGCTTGTTAACCCGGTTTTCTTTCTTTGGACCATAACCCATCTTTAGAGCATCATAACCTTCCCGTTCCCGGATCTTTTTTTGTATCACCACGCAAGGGCCAACTTTTAGCACCGTTACCGGAACACTTCCACCGTCTTCGAGGAAGTAACTTGTCATACCCAATTTCTTGCCAAAAAGTTTGTTAACCATAGGGATTAAGCTCCAACTTCACCTTGCACCGCCTTTTACTCCCTCTCACACAAAAACTTCCTACAGCTTGATCTCCACATCTACCCCGGCCGCTAAGTCAAGCTTCATGAGAGCATCAACGGTCTGCTGGGTTGGTTCTAATATGTCCAATAACCGCTTGTGTGTTCTTATCTCAAACTGCTCTCTTGATTTCTTGTTCACATGAGGGGATCTAAGAACGCAATATTTGT
>CAZFSF010000167.1:0-4318 GCA_964522045.1 uncultured Desulfobacteraceae bacterium | reverse complement strand
TGCGTTGTACGTAGTTAGCATCTGCGGCCACTTGCGCCTGATCAAAAACAAAAAACTGCTGCCGGGCTTTGAAGTAGCCAAGCTGCAGGATGTAATAGATGTAAGACTTATAGCCGTGCAGCTGTGATAACAGCGCTTTTTCCGGCGGCAAGAGCGAAAAATATAACTCTCGATCGTCGTCGTCGAAAACAGGTAAGCCAAAAACCGCTTCTATTTCATCAGCCTCCAGGATCTTCAATCGTTTTTCCGCTGCCTTTTTTGTGGTTTCTTCAGCCATGAGCATCCCCTTCGTCTTCAGATTGCCTTTTTTAAGCTATTGGGTGGCTATAGCGCATCCATTGACTTGATCACTACAGGAAGATCAGTGGTGTCAGAAATTCCCCCCGGGTTATATGATTATAAGTTAGCTTGAGGCTTGCTGCTTATTTGACGCTGAAAATCAGGGTAGAATACCGATAACGATATCGTTAAGGCAGGATTATGCCAGGGAGGGAAGATTTATCTTATTACCGAGCTATTGGTTGTCGATTTTAGGCTGAATATCGGTGAAAAAACGGGATTGGCTCGCTCTGGAATATACCTTTTTGGGGGGATATGTAAAAATACCCTATCTGCGATTCCAGGAGATGAAGGAAAGCGATATATTAGCGCGCTTCGATCAAGTGTGGGACCGAATGGGAAAACTAAACGCCGATTACAGCGAAGAAGAGATATCAGCTGATACCCAAGAAGCAAGACAGGAATAGCGGATGCTGGTTGTAATTGATACAGGGGTATTGGTGAGCGGGTTGATCTACCCTCAAGGAACTACAGGAGAGGTGTTGCGAGCTTTGCAGGATGGAAAATTCACTCTTTTGTATTCCAAAGAAACAATTATGGAGATCGTTGATGGGCTGGGACGGAAAAAATTCCGCCTGAAGTATCATATTGTGCCGGATGATATCTCGGTATTGATCAACTTGATCCGTTTACGCGGAGAGGCAGTCACTCCTAAACAAAGGGTAGCTGACTGCCGAGATCCCAAAGATGACAAGTTTCTGGATGTCGCCCTGGCTGGAGTGGCTGACTGCCTGGTATCTGGGGATGCGGATGTACTTAGCATGAATCCTTATCGATCTATCCCCGTTGTTTCCCCGGGGGAGTTTTTGGCAATTATCTAGCGGTCTTTATGGGAATTTATTCCGCTGCCAAACCAGCGTTCTCATCAAACCATTTCAAGTATTTCTGGAGTGGACGCAGAGGTGGCTTTGGGCTGTATTTTAGGCCAAAGAACAAAAAAAAAACAAAGTTATCATTAAACCCTTTGAAAAAAACTCGCTTGAAAGCCAAATCAAGTGAAAAAAACCATTTTTTATATTGATGGCTTAAAATGCTCTTGTGGAGGCGGTATAAAACGACGTATTTATTGAATTAACCCAAACTCCCAGGTCCCAGGATGGCACTCCCATCTCTTTGTCAAACCGAGGATACCACACCCCCTGCTGTGCCCCAGCACAACTACATTCTAGTAACCCCTGCTCCCCTGACCGCCTTTGGTGGGAAGAAGCAGCTGCTAAAACCATTTATTGGTTTTGGATCTATAATAATTAAAGACAAACACGGCGGCGGGCGCCCTTCCAGGATGCTTCGCAAAGTTCATCTGTTAGCACGGCGCTGGATTATTATTAGCAAAGGAGTTAATGGGGTGGAAGTCATCCTTAACGACATTGAGGTTATTTGTGTTGTTGCAGAGGCCGGTCCCGCAGATGCACAGAAGGACTTTGATAAGCTGGAATCCAAGCTCAAGTCACTTAAGGGCAGACGATTCTATGGAACTTACCACGCTGGGGAATATCGGGCATGTGTTGCGCTTCTTCCCAGTGACAAACCTGACGCTATGGGATTGGAAACCTACCTCATTCCCGGCGGGAAGTACATACGCAGGAAGATGATGCAGTGGACAGAAAGGCTCCCCGAGATTGGTAAGACATTCATCGCGATGAGTGAGCAATATCCAACTGATCCCGCCCGGCCAAGTATTGAGTTTTACAAGAGTCAATCTGAGCTGCTCCTTTTCTTGCCACTGTTATGAGGGCGCTGGATCTGGTGAGTACACCTAGGCACATTGAGAGGCAAGCTTCAGTTCCAGAGAGAACCGGATAGTTTCGATCAGATTTCGTCCACTTGACCATTTACCTAGAGAAGTTCCCCGGGGGATAGAAACATTTCTAGGTGTCGCTCCGGTGGCGAAGTGGCCATGGCCCCAGGGCAACGGTTCCGTTGGATCTAGATAGATCTGGGACCCATCAACCCCCAGGAGTGTGACCTGCTCTTCCTGCAGGACACCCATAATTTTCCAGGTGTAATCCTCTGCGGGGAGAGCCCCTCACTAGCTGAAAAACCTCCCCCACACCTGCCTTTCAACCCAAAAGACACCCCACAGAAAGGGAAATTATGATTTTCATCCTGATATTCCCCTCTTGTATTGATATCCAAAACGTTTTGGTTTAGAATAAAGAGGAACCTAAACGTTTTGGGTCAAGGATCTTTCCCGTTCATGTCCGTTACACTCAAAGATATTGCTCGCCGGGTTGGAAAATCCGTCACTACCGTATCCCGGGCGCTGCACAACTTTAATGATGTCAGCCCCGAAACCAGGGCTGAAGTGCATGCTGTGGCCGAGGAGCTTGGCTACAGTCCTAATATACTCGCCCAGCGCCTGCAAAAGCAGCGCACTGACACGATTGGTTTTGTCATACCCACCTTCGGACCTCGATTTTCTGACCCCTTTTTCAGTGAGTTTTTAGCTGGCGTTGGCAATCAGGCTGCCAAATTGGGTTTTGATTTATTGGTTTCCACCTGCCCGGAGGGCAGAGAGGAGCTTCAGGCTTACGATAAATTCGCCCGCAGCCCCCGAGTGGATGGTTTTATTGTCGTCCGTACCCGCCAGCAGGACCAGCGCATCAAATACCTGTCGCAGATAAAGATTCCCTTTGTGGCTTTCGGGCGCATGCTGGATCAAAACGACTATCCTTTTGTTGATGAAGATGGAGCCTACGGGATGCGTTTAATTACCCGCCATCTGGCAGATTTGGGCCACCAGCGCATCGCCTTTCTGGGGGCGCCTGATCATCTGATGTTTGCCCACTACCGCCACCAGGGCTTTTTGGATGGCTTGAAGGAAAATAACCTCACGATGGAACCAGATCTTATAGTCGCCGGTGATATGACCCAGCGGACCGGTTTCCAACTGGCTTCAGTCTTACTGAAACTGCCAAAACCGCCGACCGCTATCGTGGCTTGTAATGACCTGATGGCATTGGGAGCCATCAGTGCTGCCCAGCAGCTGGGTTTCTCGGTCGGGCAGGATATCGCCATCACAGGATTTGATAATATTCCCCTGGCAGAACACTGCCACCCGCCTCTAACAACTGTTCATCAACCCATCTATCAAATCGGGGAAATGGTTTGTGACATGCTCATCAGACAGATCCGGGGTGAACCCCTTGAGCAGACTCAAATTTTACTGCAGCCATCTCTGGTGATCCGGCAATCTAGTTTGGGGACCAATCCGTCTATCTAAGGAACAAGAAGGAGGTGTACGGAGATCTTAAAAGTTCCAGATCAAATCTTAGCCCTTTGTTCACTACTACTGATATGTATGGAGGATTATTATGAAGAAGTTCTTTACTGTTTTGCTGGTTGTGCTGCTGGGAGCATTCCTGCTGTCAGCCTGCCAACCAGCTGAACCCCAGGTCGTCAAGGAAACCGTTGTAGTTGAGGTCGAAGTTCCGGTTGAGGTCGAAGTTCCGGCAGAACCGGTTGATAAAACCGTGGTTGAGTTCTGGACCACCGATAACGAGGAAGCCCGGGTGAATGTTTATGAAGCCATCGCAGATGCTTTCATGGTTGAACATCCTGAGATCGATGTCCGCATTATCGCCATCGAGGAAGCAGGCATCGCTCAGCGCATCGCCACCGCTCAGGCTGCCAACCGGCTGCCCGATATTGTCCGCATGGGTATCGAACGGGTGTCCGCTTTTGCCGCAGATGGCATCCTGGACGAGGATGCTGCCGAGGCAGTGATAGCCAGTGTTGGAGAGGATGATTTCCGAGCTGGTCCTCTGACCATGGTGACCGACCCCGCCACCGGAAAATACGCTGCAGTTCCTTTTGACGGATGGATTCAAGCAATCTGGTACCGCTCGGACATCTTCGCTAATGCAGGGCTCAATGCTCCCATCACCTGGGATGATATTAATGTTGCCTGCGATGCTCTTCCCGGCACAGAAAATTTACTTTACGCACTAGGCCTGGGGACAGATCCAAGCCAGAACTA
>CAZFSF010000166.1:0-4448 GCA_964522045.1 uncultured Desulfobacteraceae bacterium | reverse complement strand
GATGGAGAGTGCCGCGTGGGCGAAACCGTGGTAGCCTTCGGGCGTGGTGTAGTGTCAGTGCCTAAACGAAACAACGCACCCAAGAAGAGATGAAACATTTAACAACCACCCCTAAAAGGCAATCGTTCCGAAATTTGGTTAGGTTTAAAACTTTCTTAATAAAAATGGATAGTTAAGAAGCATTCCTTGTTTTCATTTTACATAAAGTATCATCACGAGGCATTTGCGGCAAATGCTTTTTGACTTATTAACCATATTTTTTGTCATTTTTTCACATTTTATTTGTTGAAAAGGCTCCTTTTATATGATATAGCATGTAATATAAGTCATCCAGTTTGGAAATATATTACATACAATGTCAGAAGGGGGCCAAGTGACCGCTTCACAGAAAGAAAGCAAAGTCGTGGATCTTTTGCGGGAATTGATCGTAGCTAAGATAGATGTTCTTTGCACCAAGCTCTTAGCATCACGAAGTACCGTCCTACGGGCATTGAAAACCTATGGATATTTCTCCAGCTACAATTTCAATTCATCCTATTTTACCCTTAAGGACATCCCGAATTTCGGTAAGGATGGTCTATGGTTCCATGGTGATGTTGGATTTTCTCGCTATGGAACTTTAACTCAAACCATCAAGGCTGTGGTAGAACATTCCGAAACGGGGTACACGGTATTGGAACTGCAGAAGCGGTTGGGAACTAAGGTTCACAATCAACTAAGTCGGCTTTGTCGGAGCAAGATCCTAACCCGATTCTATGTTGGTCGGCATTGTGTATATACTTCAGTGGAACGCGAGGTTCAAACATCTCAACAAGCTAACCGCAAACAGCAGATTAGGGAACCAAGGGCCATTGGCACACGCCACTACGATTTTAAGAAAAACGAACTACTCCAACAATTAGATGTGCTCACAGTGATCCGGCTGTTAGTGGAGATGATCCAAAAGCCCGGTACCAAGGCTGCGTCGCTTTCCCAGACACTTCAGCGTCAAGGTGAGAGCATAACAGCAGCACAGGTCCGAGGAGTGATGGAATTTTACTCGCTTTCAAAAAAAACGGAAAGCTGAGTCTGGCGATGGTAGTCAACGAATTGCGAGAAAACGTCAATAGAGAACTCAAAACAGTGTCTCAGTTACCCCCGCAGGCTGAATACACATTTGACAGCCCGGCGGAGTTCAAAGGTAAACCTTTGGTTGTCCAGAAAACCGTGCACCGCAATGTAGTGAGCCTGAAATTTTCCAAATTTAAGGCGAGAGAAGTTATCCGTACGGGGAAAAACAAAGCTGTAACAGTTCATTCCTCGAAATTAGCAAATATTGTGCCTTCTGGAGCACGATATGCTTATGACCTGATTGCTTTCGTAGGAAGAAAAACTTATCTTGAGGGTCGCAGACTGAAAACAATACATGAGGAGGTAATAAGCCAGCATGGGTTGCCTCATATTCCTTTCAGTAGCCTTTATGATCTTGGACGTAAATTTCTCTTTTATCTGGGGGAAGTTCACCGACAAGCGACCCCTCAGCTGAAGGACTATCTTCGAGAACGGGGTAACATCACATGGTTGATCGATGGAACAATAGAACCGGGCACACCCGTATTTTTTGGGATAAAGGAGGCGTCTGAAGGCATATTTCTTGATAGCTGGAAAATCCCTACCGAAAATGAGGAAGACATTTCAAATTGTTTGATTGAAGCGGGTAAGCATTATGGTCCACCAGATGAAATCCTCCACGATTTAAGTGAGAGGATGTTTAACGCTTGTGAGACAGCCTTTCCTGAAGTACCCCACCGTGTTTGTCATTATCATCTGGCCAGTGATTTAGGGCGAGATCTCTATAAGGTCCCTCAGGAAATGCTCAGCAAACGTCTTCGGGCAATGAAATTGCAACTTAATCTCAAAGATCAACGGAGCAGACAGACACAGTGGCTTCGAAGGGCGCTCAAAGAAAAAGAACTACCATTGATTCTCAAAGACCTGTTGAAAGGGAGAGGAATTAATAATAGATGGAGCCAAGGTTTGGGACGTGAGGTCTTGTTAGCCTTACATGGCTGGATGCTTGACTACCCCAACGATGGCCATCGACAAGGTTTCCCTTTTGACCCTTATCTTCTTTATTTCCATCGAAGAGTTGTCACAGTTCATGATGCTGCAAAACGTATACTTTCCCGTGAGTCTGCCAGACAGAAATTGCCTAAAGCATTATTCACTTTTTCCAACAAGCTTGAAAAATACCTAACGGATCCTGTCATAATAGAAGCAAGCGAGCTATATGAAAAAGCCTTCGATATTTTTGAGCGGATACGGGGTTCCCTTCGTCTAAATGCCAAAGGGGTAAGTCCGATGCACGAATTGTACGAACTATCCCCGGATGAATACGATGATGTGAGCAGTTCTCTGGACGAACTTCGAAAACAATTTGCTGAAAATATCCGTAGTTGCTCAGATTCCAAGGAGTTGAAACTATATGATATCGTGGAAATCCACCTAAAAAAACATGGACCATATCTGTTTCCGGGCAAAACAAATGGGGCTGTGCAAAAAAACAATGTGCGAACAACGAACGGCATTGAATTCCATTGGAGTGGTGGGAAACGGCTCCGGCGTCAAACCCATGGCCGAACAAAACTAACACGGGATTTCAATGCCCTGCCACCGGAATACATGCTTATTCCCAACTTAAATAATCCACGTTATGTTGAAATAGTACTTGGCAGTCTTGAGCAACTCGCTGAAAAACTGGCTGAGGCAGGAAAAACGGCAGGCCCATACAGCGATTGGTACAACCGGCAAAAACCGATGCATATCGGACGGCTTCCAGTCGGTTTGCTTAGAAATAAAAACTTCATCGGCGACTTGACTGACATTTGCAACAATTGATCTCATTGATAAAACCCACCGGCAAAATCAATTTGCCAAATTGTTCCAACTAAATTTCGGAACGATTGACCAGAGGTGGTGGCTTGTTGCGGCGGGCTGCCCCTATAAGGGGACAACCGCCCGCCTTTAAAGGAAAAGGTTCATTTGATTACAACCGGTAGAACCGTTCTTATTACCCTTATGTTACCACCACCAGAGGTGGTGGTTTAAACCGATTAAATCAACCCTGCCTTTTTCGTTGTGGCATTTGGCCTGCCAATTCCACAATATTATTTGATCAGGTAAATGCAAGAAAACCTCTGAGAAAATGTCTCCATTTTCAACCCACGGTACTAATACACCGCTCAAAATGTATATTTCATGATTAGCCATCTATCCCCTACGCGGACCATATCATACTCATCTTCGCTGTGACCTGTAAACTCTCTCGCTGTCCAGTTCGATTGTATCTTAACAACCGCTTGGTCCCCATTTATTGTGATATCAGGGCTAGAGAATTGGATACGTTGTTCGTAACCCCACCGCCACTCCAGAAAATTGGAATAGTCCTTCTTGGACGCCATTGTGCCCGCGCCAGATGTCTGTAATTGAGCGTTTTCGTGAAAATGGGACAAGCATCCAGCAAGATCCTCTCTATTCCAGGCTTCTTGGTAATCCATCAGGCATTTTGTTATTTCCGATTCAGCAGTGGATTTAGGTTTGTAGCTGTCTATCCTTCCACCGCCACCAGCAACACATCCGAGCATGAAAACGGCAAGAAATAAGCCCCAGAATAGGAAAATTGGTCTTCTATACATAACACTCCCCCCTTTCTTTGAGTTCCACAAAAGTCTCATTTTGTTGATTAGGAAATCAGCATTAACCCGTTAGCCCCTTTATCATTTCGTTCACTAAGAGCGCGCCTCCAAAGTGACATAGTGCCTCCTTGGAGGCTGCGTATCGGCAATTTCTGGAAACCTCTTCTTATTAATCGGTGGAGACAAACCTCACACCATCTGAACGTCTTTTCCATCCCTGTCCTCGTATTTGAAGAGAGGTAAAAAATAGAAAGCCGGGGACCATAATGTGACCTTCACGATGTCACACTCGGCAGCCCGGCTATCTTTCAGAAGCAACATACTTTAAAAGAGGCTCAACGGGGGGAATATTAAGACCCGTGGCTTTCTGTCTCCATTTTACAATGGGTTTGGCTTTATTTAGAAGAAAATTTGAACTCCCAACAGGCAAACTATGCCTATTAGGAGCAGGGCATATACATTTTGAGGTGTTTTTTCATGGGCTAACCTCCTGAATAGAGGTTGAATGATTGGTTGAAATACCTGCATCTGTATGAAATAACAAAAAAAGTCTTATGTCAAGCCTTTTTCGTCTCTATAAATCACCTATCTAAAATCGGTGTTATTGGAGGGATGAAACCAGTACGGGACCCCTGTTCTGAATGACAATCTTGTACTTGAAAAACCAAAGAAGATAATCAAGATTCTCTGGTATTTGGGAGTAACCTCCGATGCGACAATACGTGCATTAAGTCAGCATAGCACATCCGCCAAATCCATGCAAGACTACCAGAT
>CAZFSF010000165.1:0-4488 GCA_964522045.1 uncultured Desulfobacteraceae bacterium | reverse complement strand
TGAGGGCAGATATAAGGATGACCCAGTGCTGCCATGTCCTGATGATGGCGATATCAAGGGCGTAGCTCTTATCAAACACTCCACATGGTCTCATGGATTAAATCCTTTCAATTTTTACAAGACCGAACAGGCCGTACGGCCTGATTAGTAATATTAGGAGAAGAACAACATAGGCCGCAACATCCTTGACGCCCCCGCCCACAAGCGGGTCGAGATAGGCGGCCCCCACATTTTCAACAACGCCTAACAGAAGCCCGACGACAAGAGCGCCTAAGAGGGAATCGAGCCCGCCGCAGATGGCCACGATAAGGCCGCTTATCCCGATATAGGGGAGCATATAATATATATCCATCACATTTGCCGTGGCGATCCCCGCCACTGCCGTAACAATGGCCGAAAGGATCCAGATATATGAAAAAATGTTCCTAACCGTGATGCCCGTAGCCTGGGCCAGCCGATGATCTTCGGCCGTGGCCCTCATTCCCAGACCCAGTTTGGTATATTTGAAAATAAACGAAACAGCGGCGAACAAGAACAGCGCCACTAAAAAACCTATAAACTGATTGATTGGTATGGATAGTCCTGCAATTTCAAAATTACCCTCAGGCAAGAATGCTGGCAGTGCCCTGGTTTGCCCCTTAAGATAAAGAACAAACACTCCCTCTAAGGCGATAAAGATAGCAAAGGTCATCAGGAATGCCGCGATCAGGGGCTGGCCTATGAGAGGACGAAGGGTCAGCCTTTCTATCAAAAGCCCGATCAGTGCAGTAAGGACAAATGCAGGGACAAGGCCTGCCCAGAAGGGAATCCCCAACCTCCCTATGAAAAGCCAGAAAAATAGGGCCCCGAAGGCTACTAACTGACCGTGGGCCAAGCTGACCACATGGGTGGACTTGTAAACCAGGACAATAGAAGCAGCCACTAAGGCATAGAGGCTGCCAATCATCATTCCCGTTATAGCCTGTTGAAGAAATTCAATCATTTCTCTTGTACCTCATTCACATGAATCGAGGTTTCGATCGTCCCTTTCCTTCCGTCCCTGTAGGTCACACTGGCTTCGACCTTATATACTTCCTCATCACCATAAAGGGCATCAATAAGGTCCTTGTACCTGTCTTCAACAAATGTTCGTCTCAGTTTCCTCGTCCGGGTCAGCTCATCTTCATCTGCATCAAACTCCTTGTGTAGATTCACAAATCTTTTTGTCCTTGTCCATTCCGGCAGTGTGTCATTTACCTTGACGATCTCGTTCTCAATAAGGTCTAACACTTCTTCCTTTTGGGACAGGTCCGTAAATGTTGTGTAGGCAATATGACGGGCCTCGGCAAACCTGCCAACATTGTCAAGATCAATATTCACAAGTACCGTAACATATTCCTTGTCCGGACCACCGATAACCAGGGCATCCTTTATATACGGACTGAATCTGAGCCTCACCTCCGAATACTGGGGAGAGAATTTTTTTCCTCCTGCCAGTTCCTTGAGATCTTCCATCCTGTCAATGACAATGAGATGACCGTCCTCATTCATATGGCCGAAATCACCGGTATAAAACCAGCCGTCTTTCACCTTTTCCGCGGTGGCCTCGGGATTTTTGTAATAACCGGAGTAGGGATATTCGTTTTTAATGAGAATTTCCCCTTCATCAGAAAGCTTGATTTCTACCCAGGGAACGGGAGGCCCTGATGTTTCGGGCCTGATATCTCCCCTTCTCGGCATGCTCACAGCGCCCTGTTCAGTGCTCCCGTAGAACAAACGAATGTCTATTCCGAGGGCCCTGAAATATCTTATTATGTCCGGGCTTATGGCTCCGCCGGCAGAATAAACAACGACCACATTGGAAAGACCTAATCTGTCTCTGAGCTGCCTGAAAACAGCATGGTACGCAAGAAAGTACACAAACCGCCATGCTAAATTGATATTATTCCCACCAGACTTTATGTCGGCAACCTTGAGCCCTATGGGAAGACTAAGCCGATAAATCAGGCGTCTCAGGAAAGTGGAATCCATCATTTTTGCCTGAACCATCCGGTTCAAATTTTCCCACAGCCTGGCACCGAAAAAAAGGATATGTGGCCCTATTTCCCTGATGTTTTCTTGCACGGTTTCCGGTTCCTCTGGAAAATTCACAACCATGGGCACCAGAATTGCGCCTGCAACACCTATTGCCTGCTCAGTAATCCAGGCAGGGGGTATGAATGACAGGTATTCATATTTCTTTCCGAACCAGTCGTCTAACTTTCCCCATAAGAGAACCGATTCCACCAAGAACCTTTGACTTAACATCCCCCCCTTGGGAAGCCCTGTGGTCCCGGATGTATAGCAAAAGGCGCCGATATCGTCACCACTACCCTGGTCAACCATCTCGTCAAAAAGATCTGGATCTTTTTTTTCATAACCCTTCCCTAAATCAATCACCTCATCAAATGAGAGGAGTATCGGATCGTTATAGGTCCAGATTCCTTTCGGGTCCCAGTAAATAACTTTCTTGAGCTTCGGAAGATCATCCTTTATCTCAAGAAACTTGTCCACCTGTTCCTGGTCGTGGCAGACCGCAAAGGTGGAGTCCGAATGTTCCGCGTAATATTTGACTTCCTCGGGCAGGCAGTCCGTAAATATGCCGACTGCCGCGCACCCGGTCGATTGAACGGCCAATTCGGCCCAGAACCACTCAGGTTTGTTTTCACCTAAGATTGAGACCTTGTCTCCCTTTTCAAGCCCAAGGCTTACAAGCCCGAGACAAAAATATTTCACCTTCAGGTAATAGTCCTCCCATGTATATTCCTGCCATATTCCCCTGTCTTTGACCCTCATGGCCACAACACGGGGACCATATTTCTTGTAATTCTCTCGCAATGCCTGGGGCAGTGTTTCAGCAGACATAGGACTTACTCCTCACCCAGATATGCTTTTAGGACCCGCTCATTGTTTTTGATTTCCTCGGGCAGGCCCTCCGCAATTTTTAACCCAAAGTCGAGCACGGCTATCCTGTGGGTGATATCCATGACCACATCCATGTCGTGTTCAATAAGGACAATCGGTATTTTTTTGAGCTCATAAATATCAAGGACAAACCTGGCTATGTCTTCCTTTTCCTCGACATTCATACCTGCCATCGGTTCATCCAGAAGAAGGACCTCGGGATCCATGCAGAGGGCCCTGGCCAGATCCACCTTTTTTCTCTCACCATAGGGGAGTGACCCCACCAGCTTTTTCCTAATAGGTTCCATTTCCAAGAGATCGATAATCTCCTCGATCTTCTCCCGATGGGCGATCTCTTCTCGCCGGGTGGGACCAAAAAAGAGGCAACCGGACAAGGCCCCGCGCTTCATATGGATATGCCTGGCGGCCATCAAATTATCCAACGCACTGAGGCCGGAAAAAAGTTCTATGTTTTGAAATGTCCTGGCAATACCCAACGCAGCGATCTTGTGAGGTTTCAGGCGTGTAAGATCTCTGCCCTGATAAAGGATTTGCCCCTGATAGGGATGATAAAACCCATTGATGCAGTTAAAAAAGGAGGTCTTCCCAGCGCCGTTGGGGCCGATTATGGACAGGATCTCCCCTGATTTTATGTCAACCGATACATTGTTCAGTGCCTGCAACCCCCCAAATTTGAGGGAAAGATCCTGGATGCTTATGATTGGTTTATGGTCCTCTTGTTCCTGAATCATAAAATAACCCTTAATAATTCGCAGGCGTTTGCCCGTTTGAAATTTCTGGGCAAAGCGGGATTCAGAGTTAACCTCCTGTGGTTGCTACCCCTTCCTTATCCCCCGCCTTAAAATATCGATGGCGAGATCGAGGGTGCTTTTCAGATAATCCTTATGGGGATTTATCATCCGTTTGCTCTCTTCCCAGAGAACGGCACCTGTAAAGATAATCCAGATAATGTCCGCGAGGGCAGTGGAATGGTAGTCCTCTAAGCAGCTCTCGTCCTTTCCCTGATCAAATATCCCGGCCAGATTTCTGAGGCTTTTACCGGCTAATTCATTTAACTGAGAAAGTCGCTCCGCAGGCAAATTTCTGAGGCCATCGCTGGCCTGGAGATGAAACAGGTTTATGAGAATCAGCGGATCAAAATTGTAGACATCGTAAAGGAGATCCTTAAGGGCTTCAAACTTTTCTTCTGCATCAAGGCCTTCTTGCAGATAAAGCCTTTCCAGTCTGTCAGAGAGGTATTCTAAGAGTTGAAGGTTGAGGGAAACATAGAGGTCGTCTTTATTCTTGAAATAGAGATATATGGCAGCCGGGCTCAATTCCGCCTCTTGAGCAATATCCTCCATAGTTGCAGCGATGAATCCTTTCGCATGAAAAATCCGTTTTGCGGCGTCTAATATCTGCTTGCGGCGCATCTTTTGCTGAAGATCCCGCTCACGTTCTCTCCTCTCGGCTATACCCACGATTTACTCCTGACACTAAAGGCCATTCAGCTACCTGATGATTGTTCATATAGCTGAACATATTTCATCCTGTCAAGTAATAAAT
>CAZFSF010000164.1:0-4511 GCA_964522045.1 uncultured Desulfobacteraceae bacterium | reverse complement strand
CTCAAAATTAACATCTTGGACTATATATGCGGATAGAAGCATTTTCAGGGATTTATCAGAGAGGAGTTGTTATGGACACACAGATACTCATCAACAGTTTAAAAGAAATCGTGGGCGCCGAATATGTCCTGTCATCGGATATGGATCTGGCACTCTACAGTTATGACGCATCCCTGGAAAAGGGGATGCCGGATGTGGTTGTAATGCCGGGTGTGACTGAGGAAGTATCAAAAATCATGGCCCTGGCCTACAAGGAAAAGGTCCCCATCCTTGGCCGAGGATCAGGAACAAATCTGACAGGGGGCACCATCCCTGTGAAGGGGGGGATTGTGGTCCATTTTTCCAGAATGAATCGTATCTTAGAGATTGATATCCCCAACCGCACGGTGACCGTGGAACCGGGGGTTATTACCCTGGACCTTCAGACAGAGGTGCTCAAGAAGGGCTTTGTCTACCAGCCTGATCCCGCAAGCCAGAAGGTCTCCACCATCGGCGGAAACATCGCCGAGAATTCAGGCGGACCCCACTGTCTCAAGTATGGTGTCACCTCAAATCATATCCAGGGTCTCGAATTGGTCCTGAACGACGGGACTGTGATCCGGACAGGTGGAAAGAGCTGGGATAATCCCGGATATGATATCAAAGGGCTCTTTGTTGGTTGCGAGGGGACTTTGGGTCTGGTGACCAAAGCCATCCTGAAACTGGAACGGGCCCCGGAGGCAGTCAAGACCATGCTTGCCATCTACGAGACCATTGAGGATGGCGCCAACACGGTCTCGGCCATAGTTGCAGAGGGGATCATTCCTGCTACTCTTGAGATGATGGACAACAGGGTCATGCGGGCGGTGGAAGAGACTATCAAGGTGGGGTATCCCTTAGATGCTGCTGCTGTGCTGATCATCGAGCTTGACGGCATGCCCGAGGGTATGAATGAAAATGCCGAAAAGATCATGGAGATCTGCAAGCGTAACAATGTGAGAGAAGTCAAACTGGCAAAGGATGAAGCGGAAAGGGCTTTGCTGTGGGCGGGCCGAAAAGGCGCTTTCGGTTCCGTGGGACAGGTACGACCCAGTTATCTCTGCTGCGACGGGACGGTACCCCGCACCAAGCTGCCGGAGGTTCTGAACGAGGTCATCGAGATCGGGAAGAAGTATAATCTCCCTATTGGAAATGTTTTTCATGCGGGAGACGGGAACCTGCATCCACTCATCATGTTTGATGAAAGGGACCCCGATGAAAAAGAACGTGTTCTCAAGGCAGCCACCGAGATTTTGAAGGCGTGCGCCGATGCCGGGGGCACTATCAGCGGGGAGCACGGTATAGGACTTGAAAAGTTGAGGGAAACATCATTCATTTTCTGCGAAAATGATCTGGAGTTCGAGCGTAAGTTAAAAAAGGCCTTTGACCCGGATGATATCATTAATCCCGGAAAAATGATTCCCGAACCCGTTTGTGTACAGTAGGGAAGTGCCTAAAGTGAGCTAAAGTGCCTAAAATGCCTAAAGTTGTGGTACCTAAACTGTAAACATCTAAGGAGTTTCAAGTGAAAGATTTTACGGAAATCGTTGAAAGACTTGCGGAGATCGTGGGTCAGGAATTCGTAAAGACGGAACCTGATGTCCTTTCGGACTGCGGGGTGGACAACATGCTACCAAAGACAGTGGTCTTTCCAAAAGATACGGAGCAGGTTTCGGAGGTGGTTCAGCTTGCAAATCGTGAGAACATGGCCATTATTCCATGTGGAAGCAGGACCAAGATGGCTATGGGCAACCCACCAGCACGACTGGACGTGGTGGTATGCACCTCCCGTATGAACCATATGATTGATGTGGACACATCAAACCTGACCATCACAGTAGAGTCCGGTGTAAAATTCAGGGATATCCAGGCAAGGCTTGCCACCCAGGAAGATCGTTGCTACCTCCCCCTTGATGATCTAATTACCGAGGCCGATGAAGTTATCTGCTCTGATAGGTCTCACAGCGGTTGCTTTCTGCCCATCGATCCTTCATACGCGGATTCGGCAACCATAGGTGGTATTATCGCCGCCAATTCCAGCGGGTCTCGCCGGCTCCTGTACGGAAATTTGAGGGATTTGATTTTAGGGGTTCGAATGGTAGCGCCTACGGGAGAGATCCTCGGATCAGGGGGGAAGACAGTAAAAAATGTGTCAGGCTATGATGTCTCCAAACTAACGGTTGGTTCAATGGGGAGTCTGGGTATTATATGTGAAATGACGCTAAAGCTCCTCCCTTTGCCGGAGAGAATGGAGACCCTCTTAATTCCCTTCGAAGCCTTTTCCCATGTTTCTGCCTTTATCGAAGAAGTTTTTAAGACCCATCTGCTCCCGGCTGGTGTTGACGTGATGAATCATGAGTCCTACAGTCATCTGGACATGGATGGCATCCCTGATTTCGGTTCCAACGGCTATGTTTCCGCCATAGCGATCGAAGGTTTTGAACAGGCCGTCGACCGCATGCGAACTGAGATCATGGGTATGGCCAGGGCCAACGGCGCCAGGTCCGACGCATGCCTGCAACAGGACAGGCACCTGCTGTTCTGGCTCGCAGTGAGCAATCTTGATGCTGCTCTTGAAGACAGGGGCTCTGACCTCATCAAGGCCAAGCTTAATTACCCCATTTCAGAGTGGAGGGAGATTGCGGAGGTGGTGGAAAAAACCTTTTCCGATGCCGATCTTAATTATACCCTCCAGATCCATGCAGGGACCGGAATCTGTTCGCCCCGCCTCCTTATTTTGCCGAACGATGTCGAAGCGATGGACAGGGGTTTAAACGCCATAACCAGTCTCCTGGCCCGCTGCCGCGAGGTGGGAGGTAATTTGGTTATCGAAGACGCCCCCGTAGAAGTGAAAGACCGTCTCAAGATCTGGGGAGAGCAAGGTTCCGACTTCGTTGTCATGAAGCGGATCAAGGAGCAGATCGATCCATTCGGTATTATGATCCCTGGACGTTTTGTAGGGGGACTTTAATTGAAAATTGAATATTGACTACTGTCGATTGCAGGTGTAAGGCGGAAATCCTGTTGACAGGGGAAAAACAACGACTCACGGAGTGATGGAGTGGTCGCTTCCAGTACTACACTACTCCAAAAATCCAATACTCCATATGGGCTATCCAGACATAGCCCATATACTCTGATAACATCCAAATGCCGTTACCAAACGAACTAAACAGTTAAAGAGTGTCCATCCAGAAATGAAATAGTTTTCGCAAGGTCAAGAAAGATGAGGATTAAAATCCGATTCTGACGCAGAGATTGCGGAAAATAGCCATTTGTGGGTGGGCACTAAAGAGGTAAGACCCTATGAACATCGTCCAACTAAAAAAACTCTCATATGACGAGGTGGCCAAGTGCAATAAATGCGGGTTCTGCCTGCCCAGTTGTCCCACCTATTTGGTTAAGAAGAGTGAGGCGTATTCCCCAAGGGGGAGAAACGCCATCACCCGATTTGCCATCGAGAACAGTCTGGAGCTGAATGCAGATACGGAGAAGGCCATTTTTACCTGTCTCGGATGCGGCGCCTGTGCAGCAGTATGTTTGTCAAGTGTTCAGACAAAAGATCTCATCTTCCAGAACCGCGAATGCCAGGTGGACAGGGGATTTTATCCGAAGGTGGCAAAGCGATTAGTCGAAACCCTTGTAGAGAGCCGGAACATATCCGACGATGATCAGGAAGACCGGGGCGAATGGCAGGAACTGATCAAGGATCTGCCCGAAGACGCCTTTGAAAAAGAAGATGCGGATATACTATTCTTTGTGGGTTGTGTGGCCTCGTTTTTCCCGATGGTGCAGAAGATACCCGCCAATATGGCCAAGATCCTGCAAATGGCGGGTGTCGATTTTACTATCTTAGGCGGTGATGAGTGGTGTTGCGGGTTTCCTCTTGTGGGAGCCGGTATGCCTGATAAATTAGAGGAATTAAAAAATCACAACCTCCGGAAGGTGGCGGACGTGGGCGCCAAAAAGATTGTCTTTACCTGCCCATCCTGTCTCCACACCTGGAAACATCTGTACGACACGGATGTGGAACTGATGCATGCCAGTCAGTTGATTGCGGAACTGATTAAAAGCGGAACCCTAAAGCTTAAGAACGATATTGATGTCACTGCCACCTATCACGACCCATGTGACTTAGGTCGCAATACAGGGGTGTATGAGGAGCCCCGGGAAGTCATCCAGGCAATACCCGGGCTGAGATTTGTGGAACTCCCCATGAACCGCAAGTTTTCAGTCTGTTGCGGCGGTGGGGGAAACGTGGAGATGACCGATCCGAATCTATCCGCCGAGGTCGCCCAGATGAAGCTTGATTCTATTAGGGATACGGGGGCCGAGATGGTCATCACCGGTTGCCAGCAATGCGTGCGGACCATGGCCACCAGGGCACGCAGACAGAAAATCGACTTAGAGGTCAAAGACCTTACCGAGCTTGTGGTTGAGGCTATGACATAAAGGAGCCAGGAGATGATTGCGCAACTATCCGTTTTTCCCAT
>CAZFSF010000163.1:0-4512 GCA_964522045.1 uncultured Desulfobacteraceae bacterium | reverse complement strand
TGGTTTCTGCTTGACCTTAAGGCCTATCTGTGATGGAAATGGTATTTGATTTGGAAGGGTTCGTATAAAGGGTTGGGCCTCCTTCATCAAGGCTAAAAAGTAGTTTATCCCGCAACAAGCGGGACTGATCTTGTATTTCGGCAGGGAAATTTGAAATTTGAAATTGGGGAAAATACAAGAATCAGATCCCTTATCTAATTTCAAATTTCTAATTTCCAGTTTCGGCATCCGATTTTCAATTCGATAATACACCCCATTTCGAAAAAAAGTGTAAACTTGTGAATGAAGGATGCCAAGGGTTGCATATGAAAACCATGCCTGTACAGCCACAACATGCTCAATATTCCCTAAGGATGATCGCCCTGACGATTCTATCTGTTTTCCTTTTGGGTTGCACTGTTTCCTCCTCGCCAAGAGGGATGGAAAAATCCCTTGTGAGTGAAGAGGATCCTATTTTTGATACACGATTCCACGATCTCTCTTTCCACGATATCAACATGAAAGGCCTATGGATCGAGAGGGAGGTATTGGACACCCGCGAAAATATCGTTATCCATAACAATATATTTGCCGAACTTGTTGAAAATACAAGAAATGCGGTGGTAAACATCTATACCAGCCGCATAGAAGAAAGGGAGATGAAGTTCGGGATTTCTCCTAACGATATCCTGCCGTTTCGAATTCCGATCATTTCCGATATCTTCGACATCATCCCCTTTAAGGTTCCTATCCCTTATAACACCAAGGGGGTCAGCCTGGGCTCCGGTTTCATAATCAGTGAGCATGGCTATATCCTTACCAATGCGCATGTCATAAATAATGCCACTGACATCAGGGTCGTCCTGTCCCAGGGCCAGAGGGACTACCCGGCAAAAATTGTCGGCGCAGACCGTATGACCGACACGGCCCTCATAAAGATAGAGCCGGACCACTTTTTATCTGTGCTCCCATTAGGCAACTCCGATAACCTGCGGGTAGGCGAAATGGTGTTAGCCATCGGAAATCCCTTTGGACTCAGACATTCGGCAACGTCGGGTATTGTGAGCGCAACAGAAAGGATCTCTCCGGGGTTAAACCAAAAGCTTGTGGACTTTATACAAACGGATTCTGCCATCAATCCGGGAAACAGCGGCGGCCCTCTCCTCAATTTGTACGGAGAAGTCGTCGGCATCAACACAGCTATGGTGTCACAGGCCCAGTCAATCGGCTTTGCCCTCCCCATCAATACCGTCAAGGAAGTCATGCCGATGCTGGTCTTGGGTCAAACGGAACGGGGATGGTTCGGTTTAAAGGCTGTTCCTCTGACCGCAGGCAAGGCCACTGAATTGAAGTATCCGGATGAAGGGGGAATCCTCGTCCTTGAGGTTGAGGAGGGAAGCCCCGCGGAAAAGGGAGGGATCAAACCGGAAGACATTATCGTTGAATTTAACGGTCTACCCCTCAAAGGTTTTCTGCTCTTCAGGAGAAAACTGATCGGCCTTTCCCCGGGACAGGAGATCCATTTGAAGGTTTTTAGAAGAGGCGAAACCAGTGAAATAACAAGTGTTTTGGGTAAGAGACCCCCTGTGAAACAGCTGAAACCAAGGCTACGGATAAAAGATAAAGGAGATTTTGTCCCCCATGAATAGCGCGAATATAATGAAACGCCTGCCGATTATCCTCATCCTGTCGTTTATCTTCCTTTTCTGCGCCTCTCCTTCCGGGGCTGCAACCGTTCGGGTGAAAATTATCCAGTCCCGCAGCCAATATCCGGCCGGAGGATCTTATCCGATTCAGTTCCTCCTACGCGTGAAAAGTCCCTGGTATATCCACGGCACAGAAGCCGGTAAAGAAGGTCTCATCCCCACTCGCCTTTTCTTCCCTGACTCCCCGGTAATCAAAGTAGAGGGTATAAAATTCCCTGCGTCCAAGCAAAAACGATTCGAATATACAAAGAGCCCGATTGAGGTTTTTTCCGGGGAATTCCGGGTCAGAGCCCGGGTTATCATCAACAAGAAGGCCCCGGGGGGAGAGCAGGTGATCAAGGGAAAGCTCTCTTTTCAGGCATGCTCTGCTGATTCCTGCCTCCCTCCTGAAACAGTATCGGTTCCCCTCTCTATGAACATCACCTCACCGGTGGCAGATACAAAAGCCAAAAATCTACCCATCTTAGGAACAGAGGACCGAGATTCCGTTCCAGACCAACCCATGCCGGGGAGTGCGACCGGCGCAGGTCTCTGGCTGACCCTAATAGGGATTTTTTTGGGGGGTCTGGCCTTGAATCTGACGCCGTGCATCTATCCCCTTATCCCGATCACGGTTTCCTATTTTGGGGGGAGAGGTGAAAAATTTGGGAGGAAGATTATCTTTCATGGCATCCTATACATCTCAGGGCTCGCCCTCACCAACTCCATATTGGGCTTGACCGCGAGCCTCTCCGGCGCCATGTTGGGAACAGTCCTACAGAACCCGATCGTCCTTCTTGTAGTGGCCGGGATATTGATCGGTTTGGCCACCAGTTTTTTTGGGCTCTGGGAGCTTCGTATCCCGTCCGGGCTCACTAATTTGGCATCAAAAAATTTTGGAGGCTATTTCGGGAGCTTTTTCATGGGTCTGACCTTAGGCATTGTGGCAGCGCCCTGTCTCGGGCCCTTTATCCTGGGACTCCTGACCTATGTGGGCCAGAAAGGAGACCCCTTCTTAGGGTTTCTCTATTTCTTTGTCCTCAGTATCGGCATGGGGCTACCCCTCGCTGTTTTGGCAATTTTTTCAGGGGCATTAGAAAAGCTGCCCATGTCCGGAGGATGGATGGTATGGATCAGGAAGGTCTTGGGATGGGTCCTTGTGGGTATGGCGGGATATCTGCTGCAGCCATTGATGCCGGGCGCTTCTGAACGGGTCATCCTGTTTGCAATGATCTCTGTGGCCGCCGGGGTACACTTGGGTTGGCTCGACCGGAGCAGCCAGGACTCCCGTCTTTTTTCAACCGTCAAAAAGGGGCTGGGCCTCGTCCTGATCATAGGGGCAATCTCCTTTTTCTTTGTCACACCCCGGCACGTAGAGGGGGTTCGATGGGTCCCTTATGATAAAGGTATTTTGACCCAGGCATTTGATGAAAAGAGGCCGGTGATTTTAGATTTTTATGCGGATTGGTGTGGGCCCTGCAAGGCAATGGAGAGGAATGTGTTTACGGCCCCGGAAGTGGTGAAGTTGAGCAAAGACTTCCGGAACATCCGCGTAGACTTGACAAAACGACATCCCGAACAGGATCTTGTGCTAAAGCGTTACCAGGTCCGGGGCGTTCCCACCATCATATTTCTGAACAACCAAGGCACTGAAGAGAAGGGATTGAGAATCGAATCTTATGTCGATAAGGGAGAGGTGTTAAAAAGGATGAAACAGGCGATTCGCCTGAGTTCGCCATAGCGGGAAGACGTTCTCCCCTTGATGACCCTGAATCTCTGAACCGCGAATTTTCACACCCGGAAATCAAACCCCATCTCCGGGATATCACCATTCCTTCATTGCGATTGACTAAAAAGAGATATTTTTTTTGACTTCCGCGTAATTTTCAACAATATGTTTTACGGTTAGCCTCTGAACCTTAAACCTAATGCCTTGTGCCTTACACCTAATTACACAGCGGTCCCCATGGAGCACCCCCTCAAATACTCGCCTATCATCTCCTGACAGGAGCCTTTTTGTCCTGTTGGGAGAGAAATCCTCATGATTAATCCGTAGATTTTAACCCTCAAAACCATACACACAGAACCGTCTTGATACCGCAAACAGGTAAACCAAATACCGCATTCAGGCGGTCTACATCAAAAGGTCATTAACCGCAGGCCGCTGTCATTAAGGAGTTTTGTATCTGGCCGGAATTTTTTTAATTTTCCATGCTATCAACGCCATTATGCAATATATGGAAAAATCAATAGGGTTTTTTCCATCTTTTATATATTAATATCACAATAGATGGAAACTTTTCCATGCTATATAGGCAATAGATGGAAACTTTTCCACCTATCCTAACTGTTATAAATTGCTGCACTCATAAAATAATGAAAACCAAAATAGACATATATTCCAAAGGCAGTGTCATTAATCACCTATTCTCGCGCCTTGAATCCAATCAAATCATGCAATGCGCCCACCTTCAAATGGTCAATAAGGGTTATTGGGAGGCTGAATGCTCTAAGGAATGGGCAGAACATCAACCGCTGAACCCTACACCGGACATCACAGGATATGGTGGAGCCTATGACAATTACAACTGGCCCATATGTATTAAAGACTGTCCTCATTACCAACATGTAGAAAATTTCATAAAATCGCTCGAAAACGAACCATCTATAGAATCAACATTAAACTACTCGGATGCTGCTACCCACAACGTCAAGAAAACGTATAATCTATGCTCAATCGTCAAACGCATCGTCGTGCGCTTTGGATCGTTTTGGGTTTCACACTGGAAGTGGATCATCGGAACACTTATTGCTCTTGGAGTTCTTGTTGTTATGACTCTCAACTATA
>CAZFSF010000162.1:0-4667 GCA_964522045.1 uncultured Desulfobacteraceae bacterium | reverse complement strand
AGGGTCTTGGAAAAGTGGTGGCTCCCATTATTCTTAGAAACAAAATAGAGATAATCGGTGTCTGCCGGGTATAAAACGGCCTTGATCGACTCCTCGCCGGGATTTGCAATAGGACCGGAAGGGAGCCCATTAATAACATATGTGTTATAAGGGGTCGCTTCACCCAGATCCTTTCGCGTCAGGTTTCCGTTGAAGTCCCTGATCCCGTATATGACGGACGGGTCGCTTTCGAGACGCATCCCCCTTTTTAAACGATTCAGAAAAACACTCGCGATGACAGCTCTCTCTTCCCTCTGTCCGGTCTCCTTCTCAATCAGGGAGGCCAGGGTAATGACCTGCTGTAACGTCATGCCCGACTCCCCTACCCTCTCCTCCAAGGGTTTGGTTACTTCAAAAAAACGCTTAACCATGACATCAATAATCGATATGGCAGGCTGGCCCCGGCCAAACCGGTAGGTATCGGGGTATAGATATCCTTCAAGGCTGGGGCCGGATATGCCGTAACTCTTGACAACATCCGGATCCCCTGCAAGCGCTGAGAATCTTGCCCTGTCTGCCAGGCCTTTCTTCTCCAATTCCTCCGCAATCTGCTTTATGGTAAACCCTTCAGGGATGGTTACGGGATGCGTTATAATACTTCCTTTACTCAAGATTTGGAGAACCCCTAAGGGAGCCATACCGCTGTTAAGCCGGTATTCACCTGCCTTTATCCTGGCCCCGTGCCCGGAGAATTTGTTCCATAAAAGGAGGGGGGTCTTGTTGGCGATGATCCCTTTCTTTTCAAGATCATCAATGACCTCCCTTAAAGTTGAGCCTTTATGCACAATAAAGATCTGATCCGGGCCGATTTTTCTTGCCGGTTGAACAAGGTATAGGGTAACCCCGGCGGACAGCAGTACTCCTGCGAGAAGGAGAAAAGCAGATGAAAAGAAAACCGTTCTCTTGGCCCTAATAGAAATCGACATGACGACCTTTGAGTATCTTCCAGATCACATTTTCTTTAATAGCTGGTTGGCGGCAGTGAGCATCGGGTCCCACACAGGACTGAACGGGGGTGCATAGGCCAGATCACACTGACTGAATGCGTCAACCGTCATCTTCTGATGCAGGGCTACGGCCACGGCATCTATGCGGTGGGCCGCGCCCTCCTTCCCCACCATCTGGGCGCCCAAAAGCCTGCCTGATTTCCTATCCCCCACCATCTGGATATGGAGTGTCGAAGAACCAGGATGGGCATGTGCCCTGGATCGGCTTTTAATTACATTTTCAACCGGATCGAATCCATACTTCGCGGCCTCGGCAAGGCTCAGGCCGCTCCGGGCCACCTGCAAGTCAAAGACCTTGAAGACCGCTGTCCCGGCGATCCCCTCAAGCTCAACCTTCTTTCCTGTCACATTATCGGCCACGCCCCACCCTGCCCTGTTGGCCCTCAACGCCAGGGGTATCCAGGTCTTTTGCCCGGTCACCACATGGAAGGCATCCGCGCAATCCCCGGCAGCAAAGATCTCCTCATCAGATGTCCGCAAGTCCTTTCCCACGGCGATAGAGCCCCCGGGACCCAGTTCCAGCCCGGCCCGATCCGCCATCTCACTGTTGGGTTTGACACCCACGGCCACCAGGACCATCTGGCCTTCAAGGATCAGGTCTTTACAGATGACTTTAAAATTGTCTTGTTCTCTCTCTATCTTATGGATTTCGTGGCCCGGATGGATCAGCACACCACGGCCTTCAATTTCCTCCTTGATTACCCCGGCTAAATTGCTGTTCATCCAGGGCAAAAGGGTCGGCCTGGGCTTTACCATCTCCACGTCGATCCCCCTAACAACCATGGCCTCGCACATCTCCAGGGCGATATACCCCATCCCGATGATGATCACCTTCCGGACAGACTCCTTTTCTATGAACCCTTTGATCCTGCGCCCATCATCCAGGCTCTTGAGGGCCATAACACCGGAGAGGTCAAACCCCGGCAGATCCGGTTTGACAGGTGAGGCCCCCGTGGCAATCAAAAGCCTGTCATAGGCGACCTCAAAGGGCTCGCCGGCGCTATTCATGCCTCTGACCCTCTTCGAACTCCGGTCAATCTCCTCGACAGAATGGCCGGTCCTCAGGTCGATCCCCTGTTTTTCCCTGAACACCTGGGCCTGGCGGACCACAAGGTCGTCTATCGCGCGTCCGGCCTCGGCAATGTTATAGGGCATGCCGCAGGCGCTGTATGAGACATCCTCTGTCTGCTCCAATACCGTTACTTTCAGCTCAGGTGAGTTTCTCTTGGCGCGACTTGCCGCACTCATTCCTGCAGCATCTCCACCGATGATAACAAATTTCATTTGGATTCCTCCTTTAACAGATATTTTTTAACAAGCGCTGATGATTTTTGCAACCTTGAGGTTTTCACCTTCCCAACCATCCTGCCTATATGATCCTTGAGCCTTGAACAGATGAAATCGCTGATCTTTTCCGTCTCTTCTTCTGTTTCCGAATGCTTGATGTCCATAATGTCTATATAAAGACGATCGACAAAAGGGTAAACGTCTCTAATTTTATCAAAGGATATCGATTTGTATACATTCTTACCTAAGAGGATGACCGTGAAGTCAGCCTCGGGACAGATATCCCGGATCACCTGTTCGGCATTTTCAGGATATATGACAAGGGGCCTTTCATCTTCAATATAAAAGGATATATTCTCCTCTGCAATTCGAGTCCACAGCTTGTCCCATTGCGACACGCTGATTTCAGGTTTGCCTTTTCTCAATCGGATGAACTCTTTTCTGAGACGGGTTTTTGTTGCTGACAGTATCTCCTCTCTCAGTTTTTTAACCATCTCATCAAAAAACTCAGTCGGTTTGAAGCCATGTCGAGACAAGTTCCGGTTGGAGTCTCCATGATAGAATTCCCTCGTCATGGATGGCAAAATGAGTATTTTAAGGGCATCGAGCTTGTGCGAACCTCCAAAGCGGCTGCATTGATACCTCTTATAGTTTGCATCACGAATTCTCTGTTTGACAAATGCCCCTCCCTTGATTGCGCCCGTCTCGTAAAAAGCCTTAACCAGAAAAGGGGATTTCAAGTATTGGTAGATACGTGGCTCGCTCTTTATAACATCTCTAATGAGTTTCAGTTCAGCGGGCTTGAGATTTATGGCATCGAGATCTTCTTTTGAAGGCTCTAAGCCCGGATACAACAAAAGCCCATCTCGATCAATAAGGGCCTTGAGGTTTATTTTTTCAGTGCGATGGATTTTTTGCAATAGGAGCAATCTTACGGCTATGAACTCAGGGGCCGGATAGATACTCGCAACGCTGAAATCACCTTTATATAAACTCAGTTTCTCATCGTAATAATAAAGGGTCCTTGTAAGATCCAGGATATTCATGTCAAGAACCATCAAATCAAGCTGGTTTCTCTCCGGATTGGTCATGACTTCAACAATGTTCCTAAAATCGAGTTTTTCATCTATCCCTCTTATTTTCCAATCCTCTCTCGACCCTAAGCGGCCAGCCTGGCCCAGAACTACCTGCAAAAGATAGGATAGTATTTCTCCTGCGTATTGTTGCGCGGGGGTCAGTCTGTTAAGCTGCAATTTAGGGGATTCATTCTGTGCGTGGCGGGTTTTTGGACTGACGATCAATGCACCATTGGATGCCGTTTCATGGGAATCAAAGGGTATTGCCTCGCTTATGAAATAGGAGTTTTCAATGGCGGGGAAGAATATCCACAAAGAGACTGCAATCAGAAAGAAATGAGTTAGTTTCTTCAAAGGTTGTAACCGTTTACGGAAGGTTGAAATTAGCCGCAGACACACAAAGACAGACACTGACAAAGGCAGTCAAAGAGATACACAAAAAAGGTGTAAACCACTTTTACGTTTTCACAAACATTGCTGATTTCTCCTTTCCCTTTATGTAGAAATCTTGTATCATGATAATTGTGGGACATCAAGTGGTCAGAAGAGAGGGAGCAGGACTCATTTCTGGATGGACACTATTTAACCGGGAGGGACCAAATGGATGAAGTTGAAGTCAAATTCGGTGAGTGGATCGAAAAGGGATTCAACCTTTATAAAGAAAATTTCACCATACTTGTTCTGGCCTCGCTTATTGCCGTTGTTCTCAGCGCGGTAACGGTCGGGGTACTTGCGGGACCCATGTTTGCGGGGATTGTTTTGATCACCCTCGGATTGCTTGATAAGAAGGAACCCGGGCCGGAGGTTGGGACCCTGTTCAAAGGGTTTGAATACTTTTTGGACTCATTCCTCTTTGTAATCCTATGGGGGCTTGCACTTTTTGCAGTGTCGATTGTTATTGGTCTAATCCCCTGTATCGGACAATTAGCCTCTATTTTCGTCGTTTTCGTCGCCCATGCCCTGCTGATGTTCGGTCTGTTTCTCATAGTTGACAGGCGGAGAGAATTCTGGCCTGCTTCCGTGGATAGTTTCAACAAGGTAAAGCCCAACATCTGGCCATTCTTGGGCTTTTCAATTGTTTCGAACATTATCGGCAGTATCGGGGCTATCGCCTGCGGAATCGGTGTGATTTTCACTATCCCAATTCAGGCCTGTATCCTGACCGTGGCCTACCGCGACGTATTTGGCGGGAGCGAACCTGAGGTCTCTGCTGAAAAGCAATTGGATGAGGACGGGAACAAGGATATCGAGACGGCCC
>CAZFSF010000161.1:0-4731 GCA_964522045.1 uncultured Desulfobacteraceae bacterium | reverse complement strand
TGTTGTATGTGCTTTCATCTTGACTATATGAATTAATTGGGTTAAAAAAGTTAGTTTAATTTATTGAGAAAGAACTCTTTAAAGTAATATCCTTCAGTGAAACGGGTTTATTATGGTTGCAGGAAAAACAAGCTCAATTATAGAAGAGAGAAAGAATAAGGCGGAAAAACTCCAGGAAGAAGGGGTTAATCTCTACCCCGCAGGTTATCAGGTCGATATCATATCATCAGATGCAATAGATCGTTTTGGCCAGATGGATGAAGATACCCTTGAGCAGGAAACCGACTCCTATGCCATGGCCGGCAGGATTATGGCACGACGGGATTTTGGAAAGGCTTCATTCATTCACATTAAGGACAGGGCGGGTCGCATTCAGGCCTACATTAGAAAAGATAGGGTTCCCCCTGAGAAATTCAGCATGTTCAAGCTGATGGACATTGGCGATTTTATCGGGATCAAGGGCCGGTTTTTTAAGACCAGGACAGGTGAACTAACTCTCTTGGCAGAAGACCTCTCACTCCTGTCAAAGTCTATAAAGTCGTTACCGGAGAAATGGCATGGTTTGACTGATGTGGAGACCAGGTACCGGCAGCGCTACCTTGATCTGATAATGAACGATCCCGTAAGAGAGGTGTTTGTACTTAGAAGCCGCATCATCCAGGAAATAAGAGAATTTTTTGTTGAGAAAGACTTCTTGGAGGTAGAGACCCCGATGATGCAACCGATCCCGGGGGGAGCAACGGCAAGGCCCTTTAAGACCTACCACAATACCCTCGGGATGGACCTCTATCTGAGAGTAGCCCCCGAGCTTTACCTTAAGAGGCTCGTGGTTGGCGGGTTAGAGAGGGTTTTTGAAATCAATCGGAATTTCAGGAACGAAGGTATCTCCATAAAGCATAACCCTGAGTTTACCATGCTGGAATTCTACATGGCCTATGCCACCTATGAAGATCTAATATCCCTGACAGAAGAACTCTTTAACCATCTTCTCCATAAGATGTTTGGCCGGAGCGTAATCCAATATCAGGGCAAGACCATTGATTTCGCCCCGCCCTGGACTAAAATATCCCTTTTTGATGCCTTGAGGGATTTGGGAGGAGTTAAGGATGAAATCTTCCAGGCCAGGGAGAACGCAGCTGCGTTTGCCTCTCAATATGAAATCAGTCTCTCTGCCAAGGAGAGTCATGGACAGATTCTTACAAAACTGTTTGACCATCTTGTGGAGCCCCTGCTGATCAATCCAACCTTTATCACCGGTTATCCAACGGAAGTCTCTCCACTTTCAAGACGCAATGAACAAAATCCCGACATCGTTGACCGTTTTGAACTTTTTGTAGGTGGACGGGAGATAGCGAACGCGTTCAATGAATTAAATGACCCCACAGATCAAAGAGAGAGATTCGAGAATCAGGTAGCGCTAAGGGACGCAGGGGATAAAGAGGCACAGTTTATGGATAAAGACTATGTAACCGCCTTAGAGTACGGGATGCCGCCAACGGCAGGAGAAGGGATAGGGATTGACAGGGTTGTTATGCTCCTGACAGACTCGCCATCTATAAGGGATGTCATACTGTTTCCCCAGATGAGATCGAAAACGCAGATTTAGGAATTTAGGAATTGAGGGATTTAGGAATTGAGGGATTAAAATGAATAAAACACCTTCAATTCCTAAATCCCTAAATTAATGGGTAAAATACCTTCAATTCCTGAATTCCTGAATTCGCAATTCCTAAATTAGGGATAATATGTTCGAACTGTTTCTCGGTATGAAATACCTCAAGGCCAAGCGAAAACAGCGCTTTATATCTGTTATTACTATAATCTCAGTCTTGGGCGTAATGGTGGGTGTGATGGCGCTTATTGTTGTCCTTTCGGTGATGAACGGTTTTAGGGCGGATTTGATGTCCAAAATCTTAGGGGTAAACTCCCATCTCTTAGTCCTGAGTCTTACCGGACCTTTCAAAGATTATCAAAAAGTTGTGGAAAAAGTTGACAAAGTAGAGGGAGTGATTGCCTCAACCCCCTTTATCTACACGCAGGTTATGCTCAACAACTCAGGGCAGGTATCCGGCGCTGTCCTGAGGGGTGTTGATCCTAAAAGCGCGGGCGAGGTGGTAACCTTCAAAAGCATGATCAAGGGTGGTTCCATCTCTTCACTTGGAAAGAAGGTCGACGGGATACCGCCCATTATCATCGGAGGTGAGCTTGCCAAGCAGATAGGGGCACATCCCGGAAACGTGATAACTGTGATTTCTCCAGAGGGAAAACTGACCCCCTTGGGGAGGACCCCTAACACGCGGAGATTCAAGGTTGCCGCCATTTTTGATTCAGGCATGTATGAGTACGATGCTTCCATGATCTATATTTCCATAAGAGAGGCCCAGGACTTCTTAGCCTTAGATGACAAGGTCACAGGCCTCGAGGTCAGGGTGGAAGACGTCTACAAATCAGACAAAGTATCAAAAAAAGTCCAGAAAGTCCTTGGTTATCCATACTGGACCAAAGACTGGAAGGTTATGAACAGGAGCCTCTTCTCTGCGCTCAAGCTTGAAAAATTAACCATGTTTGTCATTTTGACCATGATAGTCCTTGTTGGGGCGCTGAATATTATCAGTACCTTAGTAATGGTGGTTATGGAAAAGACGAGAGATGTTGCAATCCTGAGGGCAATGGGGGCCTCTGCCAGGAGCATCATGACGATTTTTATGTTTCAAGGGCTCCTTGTAGGGATTGTAGGCACATTCGCCGGCCTTGTCTCTGGCCTGGGGCTGTGTCAGTTGCTTGCGAAGTACAAATTCATCAATCTCCCTGCAGATGTTTACTATATATCCACGCTGCCGGTTCAGGTGGAGTTTTCGGATGTGTCATTTGTTGCCGCAGCAGCAGTTGTAATATCGTTTTTTGCTACCCTTTACCCATCTTGGTATGCCTCGAGATTGAATCCGGTGGAGTCTTTCAGGTATGAATAACGAAAGAACCAGGGTGGATTCCGAGGCTCCTATGTTGAGTCTTGAGAATATATTTAAGTCCTTTCTTCATCATGGGGATGTTATTGAAGTCTTGAAGGGCGTTAGTCTTGTGATTAATCCCGGCGACAGCCTTGCAGTTATGGGGGCGTCCGGGGTTGGGAAATCGACGCTGCTCAATATCATGGGGAGCCTCGATCCCCCCTCTAAAGGGCTTGTTAAATTCCGCGAATTTAATATGTATCAAATGGATGAGGGGAGACTTGCCCGACTGAGAAATAGGGAAATAGGTTTTGTATTCCAGTTTCATCACCTCCTGCCCGAGTTGAATGCACTGGAAAACACCATGATGCCCGCATTGATCGCGAGGTGTTCAAAGAAAAAGGCGGTAGAAATGGCAAGAGAGGTTCTTTCTAAGGTGGGGCTTGAGAGACGTATGACTCACCGTGCAGGTGAGCTTTCCGGAGGGGAGCAGCAACGTGTGGCAATAGCAAGAGCCCTAATAATGAGTCCAAAGTTGATATTGGGAGATGAACCCACAGGGAACCTTGACTGGTTAACCGGCCAGGAAATTGCTGATCTCCTGCTTCAACTCAACCGGGACGAAGGAGTTGCAATGGTGATTGCCACCCACAACCAGAAATTGGCGGAAAAGATGTCTGAGAAAATGGAGCTTATAGATGGGCGGATACTGTAAAATAGTACGCAGAGGGCAGAGCGAGGAACGCCATGCGCCATGCGCTATGCGCTATGCGCTACGCGTCATGCGCTTCAGGGCGGGCAGGCTCATATTCCAGGCAATGCTGCTCTTTATTATGTGCGCCTTCTTTGCGCCGGAAATACTTGCGGCTGAAAACAAGGAGACGGTGGCAGTCTTACCCTTTAAGATTAACGCCCGGAAGCAGCTTGATCACCTCCAGTTAGGCCTGCAGAAAATGCTCTCCTCTCGATTGGAACAGAGGGGCTTTCACATGATCAGTCCTGATAGGATTAACAAATACCCCATTGCCTTTGCCCGGGCAATGGAAGAGTCAAAACTCCACTCCTTAGGGAAAAACCTCAAGGCCGATTGGATAGTCATGGGCAGTTTTACTCAGATCGGAAACAAGGCGAGTATAGATCTGAAAGTGATCGATGTATCCCAAAATAGACCGCCCTTTTTTATTTTTTTAGTCTCTGAAGATATTAACGAACTCACGGATATAGTTAAGCGACTCGCTGTTAATGTATATGATCGGGTCATGGGTGTTCCACAGATCGATTCGGTGCATGTGGCGGGGAGTCGACGCATAGAAAAGGCGGCTATTCTCGCTGTGGTAGACACCAAGGCAGGAGATAGACTTGATTACGATAAACTTGATAAAGACCTCCGCAATATTTATAAGATGGGTTTTTTTAAGGAGGTCAAAACGGAGACCGAGGACGGCCCATCGGGAAAGGTTGTTACCTTTCATGTGAACGAGAAGCCTTCTGTTGGCAAAATCGTATTTGAGGGAAATGATGAGATTGATGACGATGACTTGAAAAAGGATTTGGGGATAAACCTTTATTCTATTTTAGATAACAACGAAATCAGACAGAGTATTAATCGGCTCAAGGAGCTATACCGGGAGAAGGGCTGGTACAACGCTGAAATAGAAGAAAAGACCGACCCGCTCCCCAATAACGAGGTGATGCTGAAATACAAAATCGATGAGCATGATAAGGTGTACATCGAAAAGATTCAATTTGTAGGGAATAAACATTATGATACTGATCAGCTCAA
>CAZFSF010000160.1:0-4979 GCA_964522045.1 uncultured Desulfobacteraceae bacterium | reverse complement strand
TATTTCGAGGATTAAAATCCGAATCTGACGCAGAGATTGCGGAAAATAGCCATTTATGGATGGGCACTATTCATCTCTTTTTGAACGCGCTCCGGCGTTTGCCTCGGGGATAGTAGAAAATCGGTCTTATTGTGTCAAGATGAATTCCCTGCCCTTAAAGCTTGAACAGTATGGCGTGAGGTGAGGTAATAGGAGAAAAAACCCTGGATTACTAACACAAAATAAAAAAGCCGCTCCTCTTAGAGCGGCTTCTTGAGTTAAAAAAGAGGGTTTAAAATGGGAATGTTTATTTCTTCTTCTTTGCGTGGCACTTGTTACATTTCTTGAATGGACCGGTCTTCTTCCCTTCCTTTCCCAATGCCTTATGACAGTCCTTGCAGTTCTTGTGATAGGCATTCTGCAGCTTCATGGTCTTTCCCTCTTTCTTCGCGGGATTGTGACATTTGCTGCACTTATCTACGTGATCCCCATCCTTCCAGACGTTCTTGCCGTCCTTGTACACATGGTGGCACTCTGTACAGGCGATCTTGTAATCCACGTGATGCTCTTTGTGCATAAACTTTACAGGGCCTTTTTTGTCCTTTGTATAACCCTTGTTTTCAAGCTTAATCTCATCGGGCACCTTTTGCTTTTCAGCAGCAATCAGGACGCCCACGGTCAGGAAGAGCATACTGGTAAGTATGACTATCAAAAGGGTCAGAAATCTCTTGTTCATCTATATTTTCACCTCCTTTCCTCCAAATTCGTAAACATCTGACATTTCTAAGAAACGCTGTTGCCAACTTATAACTAATTATCTGTCAATATAGCAAGAGAGAAGAACCCTTGTCAAGGGAATTTCCCCTTAAGTCACGGCATTATCCATGAAAGAAACCAGTTCACGAAGCACCTTCAAGGATTCCTTTGCCTCTGCCTCATCAATCTTGTGTATGGCAAAGCCTGCATGGACAATCACGTAGTCTCCTATTTTCGCGTCTTCGAGGAGGAGAAGACTGACCTCTCTCTGGGTTCCCTCCATATCAATGGTGCCCATACCGTTATCTATTTTGGTGATTTTGGCTGGAATGGCTAAACACATGATTATTTGTCTCTTTTCTCATGATAACCCGCGCCTAAACGGTCCAGTTCCCTCAAGACCATGGCAATCAGGGCACCCATTTTTTCCTGGACAGGGGGTGTCATTTCAAGGCCCAAGGTCTCGATGTCCTCAGGTTCTACCCCCACAATAACCGTCTCAGGGACCTTGTCAAGGGCCTGACAGAGGGTCAGGGCCTCGAGAAGATCCACCTGGTGGAGGGAGTTTTTTGCAAGAATACGCTTCGGTATGTCATCCCCTTCGAGCCGATGCAGGGTTCCGGGAGCTCCACCATTTCTAATGGCATCGACAACGATAAGATCATCCGCCTCAGAAATGATTCCCAAGAGATTGATGCCTAAGACGCCTCCATCTTCTATGGATACATTTTGAGAGAATTCATATTGTTCAAGCAGAGTTTCAACCGCATGAATACCCACGCCCTCATCGGTAAAGAGCAGATTGCCCACACCCAAGATCATGATATGTCTTGTAGTTGAATCAGTCATAATATCCAAAACTTCGAGGCAGTATATCGCAAGCGCCGCCCTCCTTCAAGATATTTTTTTTATTCCTGACCCGAATTTTATCAGGTCTCCTGTGGGCGGCCAAGGGCTTGCAGGGCATCCGAGAGCAATCCCTTCATATTCCTGTCCGACCCGGGATCAAGAACGGCTACGCCGAAATTTACCTTGATGTGGATCGGTTCCGATTCAATCTGGGCCAGGGACCGGCTTAACAATTTTTTGATACGATCGCAGAGCACGTGAGCTTCTTCGTTAGTGGTGTGAGTTAACATGGCGGCAAAGCGGTTTCTATCGTAACGGCACAGAAAATCAGCCTTCCTGGCATGCTGTTTGAGCAGTCTTCCCGTTTCAGCGATGAGTCGATCACCGGTCCTGTGACCGTATTTAGAGGACAGGTCGGAAAGATTGTCCAGACTCAACACGAAAACGGAAAGAGTCGCCTTATACCGGTGGGCCCTGGCGATCTCCTTTTCCAACATACTGACAAAGAAATCACGGGTGTAAAGACCACTCAGTTCGTCAGTGACTGTTTCGTCTAAGTAGCATTTGGTGATGTTCTCCAAACGATCGCACAGTATGGTCATCAGGTTATAAAAGAATCTGTGGGCTGTTGGGGGGTAGAGCCATTGAAGTCGCCTGATCATCCGGTCGTTGATCTGAAGAAGTTCGGCTGCCTTTGAGGCGATGACGGTGGCTGATCTCTGGCAGGACCTGATCATACCCATCTCTCCCACCACATCCCCTGCCTTCAAGCTGGCTATGACCCGTCTGGAGCCCTCAATTCCATTCTTGAGATCTTCTTCGGCAAGATCCACAACCTCTAATTCACCTGAAATAATGGCATACATGGAGTCGCTAAACTCTCCTTTTTTGAAAATAATGGTCCCATCTCCGTGTGTTCTCAAGGCCCCTGCCATCAGGATATAATGAACCTGGGTACGAGACAGGCCTTTAAAGAGGGGTATCCCTTTCTGGGGGTCTTTGCCCAATTTCAATTTGAGCAAGTCCCAAATGGTCACTAATTCCACGTGAAGCATCAGGGAGGGGAGGAGGATGAGATCTCCCACCAAGGCCGAGAACATTGTGATAATCATCAAAAGACCGAAAACGGCCGTAGGTTTGAAATGAGAGAACATCAACACGGAAAAGCCGAGACCGATGGTCACGGTTGTAAAAATGATCGGTCTTCCCATGCGGCGAACCGTATTACTGAGGGCCTTCTCTTTGTTGAGGTCACCTTTAAACTCTCTATTATAACTCACCAGATAATGTATGGTATCATCAACGGCTAATCCGATGGCAATGCTGGCAATCAGGCTTGTAGCCATGGACAGGGGAATCCCAAACCAGCCCATCACTCCGAAACTGACGATAATGGGAAAACAGTTGGGAAGCATCGCGATGAGGCCGACCTTGTAAGAGATGAAAAGCAAAAACATGATGGAAAAAACGAGGATCAATGTCAGAAAGAGGCTCCTGACCTGGCCATCGGAAATGAGCTGGCTACTGCGTGAAATGACAATACCGAAGCCGGTCACCTTAAATACGAATTTGCCCGGAAAATGCTTATTGAGATATTCTTTTATTTGGGCCTCGACGGCCAAGAAGTCGATGGAACTGGAGATATGGGTCCTCAGCATGATATTTGCCTTTGAAAAGTCCGCATCCATAAACCCCATTAGCATATCCTGGCCTAACATTGTCTTAAAACTATTCACGAGCATACGAATCTCGAAAGGCTCTTCGGGCAGGGCATAAAACCCTTGCTGGTATCGGTTGGTGGCGTAATTGACCAGTTTAAGATAGTCAACAAAAGAGATGGTCTTGTCCACGCCGCGCAAGGAATCAAGAAAGCCTTGAAGACGGGCGATTCCTTTCAGGTGATCCGGATTCTCAAAGTACCCCTCTTGGCCACTGTCAATAACCACACTGATGGGAAAACTCCCGGACATATCCTGGTAGATATCTTTGAAATGTTGGGCCACAGGAGTGTCCTCTTTGAAGAATCCCACAGGGTTTGTTTCAACCTTGATGCGTGAAACCCCCACCATACCTGTTAGGGCAATGATCGCCATCAAAGAGAGAGTGATTTTCTGGTGACGAAGGTTCAGCCTGATAATTGCGGAAAGGACCCGATCCAAAAACCGGCTTTGGCTCGATTCATGTTCATCCTCCCTCTTGGGAAAGGGAAGGAGTCCCATGACAGCGGGAAGAAAAGTGAGCATGATGAAGAGCATGGAAAGGATGCCGAAACAGGAAAAAAGAGCGAATTCGCGGATTTCGTTAACCCTGTTGATCAGCAATGAACCTAAACCGATTGTTGTGGTAATAACAGCAAGGGAGGTTGGAAGTCCTAACCTGCTAAAACATAGGAGGGATGCCTCCCGGGTCGTGGCGGATGTCTTGATGTAAGAAAGGTATTCCGGGAAAATATACATACAGTAGGCCGTTCCCACGGCGATCAGAAAAACAGGAACGATCATGGTCAATAGGGAGAGGGGAGTTCCTGTCCAGGCCATCAGTCCGAATGTCCAGGTGAGGGCGAGAAGGACAGCGCCTGAAGGGATCAGTATTCCACGCAGATTGCGGAAAAAGAGGAAAAGGATCAGGACAATGAGGGAAAAGGTCACCACAGGCAGGGTCATAAAATCCTGTTGTGTGAATCGTGCCAGGGCCGATGAAACGATCGGCATACCAATCTGGTAAAGGGAAAATGACGCCTGGTACTCGTCTATCAGGCCCTTCACTCCTTTTATAACCTGATCTTTCTGCTTTATATCATCGAGCATGAGAGTGATAACTGTCGTTTTTTTGTCTTCGGAAATGAGGTTCTTGTGGAATAGATCGATGTCAGAAATCACACCTTCAAAATCCTTTAGGTTCCACTTATCGGTAATGTCCATGGCCTTTTTTATGCCAGGCAGACTGATCACCCTTCTTATCCCATTGATTTGGGACAGTGACTGGGCCAGACGTTCAATTTGCCGGAAGGTCTCTGGATGAAAAACACCTTTTGTTTTGGCCACGACGAGAATAATCTCTTCACAGCCGAATTCCTTTTTGAACTGATCGTATTCTAAGGTTTCAGGAAGGTCTTCAATAATGAGGTCGTAGATTGATGTCTCAAATCGCAAGGAAGGAATTTGTAAGGCAAAGAGGAGCGTAATCAGGGTAATCAGAAGGATAATCTGGATGGGGTGATAGATAATATACTTGAGGCACGATTCCGGACGTACTGTCTTGAGCAGGTGTGGCATCTACCATTCCCCGTGGAAACGTATTGATACCTTTGCAAAACGCCCCCTTTCGAAGTCTGCGCTTGTCTGCCCAATCTCAGCGTCAGGCTCAGATTTTAATCCTCGAAATATTCAATATAT
>CAZFSF010000159.1:0-5047 GCA_964522045.1 uncultured Desulfobacteraceae bacterium | reverse complement strand
GCATGGACAGAAAGATGGCCTTGAGAAAGATCGGAAGATCGCTCAAGGACCTGTCTCAAGAGTGGCAATTTATTAACAAATTAGCCAGTTAGATCAAGACATGTAACCGATAAACCAATAAGAATAAAAGAGGGATGTTCAGCTTGGACATCCCTTTTTTATTGACAAGGGATATTATTACAAGCTTATATTGCGAGAAAGCATTCCAGGTCGTTTCGTGCGCATCGACATTGTGCCTCTTTATGATTTGGTCCATCCAACGTAATCGCTGACAAACTTTCGATATAAATCAATACAATGGCCTGAGGGAAGACACGTGTAATTGGACTCATTGGCATCTCAGATAAGATTAAGCGGTTGAAAACAGATGGAAGAAGTGTTGCAAAAGTCGCATCAGGAACTGGTAGAGCGGGTCAGAGAACAATCAGCAGAGCTTACTAAGATTAATAAAAAATTGCAGATAGGAATCGTTGAGCGGGAGGAATTATATAGAGCCCTGCATGAATCGGAAAAGAGGCTCCGACAGATGTCTACCCATCTAATTCGGGCCCAGGAAAAAGAACGAAAGCGGGTCGCCCTGGACCTGCACGATGAGGTGGGGCAGGCCCTTTCCCTTTTAAAGTTGAAGATCGGCGCCATAAAAAGGAGGCTTCCGCAGGATCAAACAGAACTGAAGAATGAATGTGAAGAGATATCGGATTACATCGTACAGATGGTTGACAATGTTCGGAGGCTTTCAAGGGATCTGAGCCCTCGCATCATAGAAGATCTTGGTCTATCTTCTGCGCTTCGATGGCTGGTAGAGTGTTCAGCGCGGCATATGAATATTGAACCGTCACTTGAAATGGATGATATTGAAGCTTTACTCTCTCCGGAGGAAAAAGTGACTCTGTACAGGATTTTTCAAGAAGCAATTACAAATATAGTAAGATACTCAAAGGCCACCCGGATATGGATATCTGCCAGGAAGGGTGAAATGCGAGATATTTTGACTTTCATCGTGAAGGATAATGGGGTAGGTTTTGACGTAGAGCATTTTGTGGGGAACATTTCCACCGAAAAGGGTCTTGGCCTGGCAGCCATGAATGAGCGCGCAAAGATGTTGGGAGGTTCTTTTGAGATCTCATCTCAGAAGGGTATTGGGACCGCAATTACTATTTATGTGCCAATAGATAAAGGAGGTTGACGGTGAAAAGTTATAATATTTTGTTAGCAGATGATCATGTCATGTTCCGGCAGGGTATTAAGAAGATTATTGAAGAGTCAGATAACCTCAAAATTGTCGGAGAGGTAGGGAATGGCCTGGAGCTTCTCGAATTTTTGAAAAAGCATTCTGTCGATATGGTGATCCTCGATATCTCCATGCCGGATATGCGAGGTATAGAAGCGACCCGCGAGGCCAAGATTATCCGTCCCGACATTAAGGTCTTAATGCTGACAATACACAAAAATACCGAGTATGTGCAGCATTCCATAAATGCCGGGGCAGACGGCTATCTGATTAAAGAGGATTCAGATGCAGAACTCCTCACCGCCATCAACAAGGTCTTACAAGGAAACCGGTACATATCTCACGGTCTTTCACTCAAACTGGCAGATGCTTCTCTCAGGAAAGCGGGAAAAGATTCCAAACACCCGTTCGATCGCATAACCATACGTGAAAGAGAGGTGTTGAAACTGATTGCAGAAGGAAAATCGAGCAGGGACATAGCAAAACTCCTCTTTATCAGTCCAAGGACCGCGGAGCATCATCGCGCTAATATTAGAAAGAAACTCGGTCTTCAGAGCACTGCAGAGCTCACTAAATATGCCATAAAGAAAGGGTACACTTCGATCAACAACTGAAAACGTCTGGCAGATTCCCCATGTAGGAGCATGTACTCATATGAAAATAGGAAATTTACCCTATTCCATTTCCTGCAAATAATTGGTTTAATCCTACTCTAAACTTAATCTTATCATTTTCCATATTTCTTCCTCATTAAGCATTGATAGTCTTGCAAGAAGTCCAAGAACTCTCGGAATCTTGAAGATCTCAAGCTCGTAGAAGAGAAAACCAGGGCAAGGTAGCCGTTACCAGCCTGTCGTTGTCTGTACAGATGATGCCGGCAGGTCGAAAAAAATTTGGTTGTATGACGCCTTTAGGGCGAAAATGCCCGCTGGCGCACTATTTTTGTCTTTTCCTAAACAGATTATTAACCAGCATCAGGGAGGTGGCGAATGGAAGAGGAAAACGTGTTTTACGAAAGACTGGAAAAGAAGGGGGTCTCACGAAGGGACTTTATGAAGTTCTGTGGCATGCTTACCGCTACCATGGGCCTTTCTTCTTCGTTTATCCCCAAGGTAGCCGAGGTGTTTGCAGCACCCAAGCAGCGGCCACCGGTTATTTGGTTGCACTTTGCCGAATGCACCGGTTGCTCAGAGGCCGCCCTTAGAACCATGTACCCCTGGATCGATGAACTGCTTCTTGAAGTTCTCAGTATGGAGTACCACGAAACCATTATGGCTGCCTCAGGTCATCAAGCCGAAGATGTCCTCCACTCAGCCGTTAAGAAATATAACGGCAAATTCATCTGTGTGGTGGAAGGAGCCATTGCCACCAAGTACAATGGGGCCTACGGGAAGATCGCAGGTCGGACCTTCCTGGAAATTGCCAAGGATGTATGCCCCAAGGCCGCTGCCGTGATCTGTATTGGGGCATGCTCGGCCTTTGGCGGAATACAGGCTGCCAAACCCAATCCCGGTGGATACAAGGGCGTTGGCGATGCCTTAGGGATCAAGACACTCAATCTCCCCGGTTGCCCGCCCAATCCCATCAACCTTGTGGGGACCATCGTCAACTACCTTCTCTTGGGTAAGCTTCCCGCATTGGACGATCTCGGGAGACCGCTCTTTGCTTACGGGCAGACAATTCATGATCAATGCCCCAGGAGGGCCCATTACGAAAACAACGAATTCGTAGAGGCATTCGGGTCAAAAGAGGCGCAAATGGGCTACTGCCTCTTCAAGATGGGTTGCAAGGGACCGGACACCTATAACAACTGTCCCATCGCCAAGTTTAACGATGGAACCAGTTGGCCAATAGAGGCGGGACATCCCTGTATCGGCTGCAGTGAACCGGATTTCTGGGACAAAATGACCCCCTTCTTTGAGGAAAGTCAGTAGGCGGGGGCCGAACTGGTCTTGAATCGAAATAAAAACTCTTAAGAAAAGAGAGGAGATAAAATGGGCAAAAGAATTACCATCGATCCGATTACCAGAATAGAGGGCCATCTGCGCATCGAAGTGGAGGTGGAGGGGGGCAAAGTCAAGAACGCCTGGAGTTCCGGTCAGATGTTCAGGGGAATTGAAATTATACTGCAGGGACGTGATCCCCGCGATGCCCCGCTTTTTGTGCAGCGATCCTGCGGGGTCTGAACCTACACCCATTATCTGTCCTCGGTGAGGGCAATTGAAGACGCCGTTAAGGTTCAGATCCCCGACAATGCACGTATCATCAGAAACCTGCTCCATGGGGCCCAGTTCCAGCACGACCATATTGTTCATTTTTACGGGCTTTCCGCCCTGGATTGGGTGGATGTGGTCAACGCCCTGAAGGCCGATCCAAAGAAGACAGCGGCCTTAGCAGACAACGTGAGCAATGATCCAAAGGGTGGAACCGGCTATTTCAGAGAGGTGCAGCAGAGGATCAAGACCTTTGTTGACAGCGGTCAATTGGGTCCGTTCGCCAATGCCTACTGGGGTCATCCCGCATATAGTTTACCCCCTGAAGCGAACCTGATGGCAGCGGCCCACTATATCGAGGCCCTCCGCCTCCAGGCCAAGGCGGCCAGGATGCACGCCATATTCGGGGCCAAGAATCCCCACCTCCAGACCCTTACGGTCGGCGGCGTGACCTGCGTCAAGGATCTCACACCTGACCGCATCGCAGAGTTCCTCTATCTATGGAAAGAGACCCAGGACTTTGTGAAGAACGTCTATGTGCCTGATATTCTCGCTGTTGCGCCCTTTTATAAGGACTGGGGCGGCATCGGAGGGACCACCAATTTCTTGGCCTGGGGTGACCTGCCACAGTCGGCCAAAGAGCCTGAGAGTCTCTTCCTGCCCCGTGGTGTCATCATGAAACGCGATATTAAGGGCGTTAAGATGGCCGAACCTGAAAAGGTCACGGAGCATATTTCCCGTTCATGGTACAAGGGGAATGGGGCCAAACATCCTTATCAGGGTGAGACCAATCCCATTGAAGGTGATCCAAAGTACGACACCGCTGACAGATATTCCTGGCTCAAGGCCCCCCGCTATGGAGGCGAATCCTGCGAGGTTGGACCCCTGGCCAGGACGCTTGTGGCCTATGGCTATGGGAAGAAGGAGGTAACTGATGCCGTGAACGGCACCCTGCAGAAGTTGAACCTTCCCGCCGCGGCCCTCTTCTCCACCTTAGGACGAACCGCCGCACGCGCCTTGGAGACCCTTGTCATCGGGAATGCCATGGAACCCTGGGTCATGGAGCTTGTGGGCAACCTGAAAAAGGGAAATACCGATACCTGTGCGTCCTGGTCCATGCCCAAGAGCGCTAAGGGTAACGGCCTGAACGATGTGGCCAGGGGCTCTCTCGGTCACTGGATCGAGATAGAGGATAAGAAGATCAAGAACTACCAGTACGTGGTGCCTTCCACCTGGAATTTAGGGCCACGCTGCAAAAACGGGAAGTTAGGGCCGGTGGAGGAATCGCTCATCGGAACACCGGTTGCAGACCCCAAAAACCCCCTGGAAATTATTCGAACGGTCCATTCATTCGATCCGTGCATCGCCTGCGCTGTGCATGTAATAGATCCTGATTCCAATCAGATCTATAAGGTAAAAGTACTATAAGAGCATGTTAACCAAATAGCCCTTCAGACCCTCTTGACTGATGAGGGCTGAGGGGCTATTCTATCGGCATCAGAATGTGAGACCTTTAAAAAATGTTCAATTTTGGTCAAGATCAAGGATGGCGAAGATTTTAACCACAGGAATATATTGAATATTTCGAGGATTAAAATCTGAG
>CAZFSF010000158.1:0-5138 GCA_964522045.1 uncultured Desulfobacteraceae bacterium | reverse complement strand
GCGGTGTCAGTTCTGTCGTCTTGATCAGAAGTTCGCGAAAGCTCTTTAAAATGAGATTATCCAAGGCCTCGCCCTCTAAACCCTGAACCCTTTCCGCGTATCTTCCAGACAGCTTCATCCCCATTAGGGTTGCCAGAAAGGGAAGGACTTCATACAGATCTTCCGGACAGACATTTCGGACAGCCATCTCTAACTTACCCAGTGCTGTTGCCTCTCCGTCATCCTCCCTTATCCTCGCCCACTGTTTCAAAAGATCAATGATCGGGTGAAAGCTCAAATTCCTTCCCATGGAGATCGCTCTTCCCTCAAGGATTGTTACCCGCTTCATGACCTTGCGTTTCTTCAGTTCGGCTACAAGTCTCGATTTACCAATCCCGGCCTCTCCAATAATATTGACAATCGAGCCCTCCCCGTTGATAGTCTTCAGCACCTGAAGTTCAAGCCTGTCAATTGCACTGTCCCTGCCCACCATCTCGGAGTAGATCATCCTCTCAGAACGCAGGCGAAGCTGGTGCGTATCCTTTTTCGCAGAGATCACCTTATAAGCAGGGACAGTTCCCTTTCTGCCCTTAATCGCTTTTTTCCCTACGGCCTCAAACCGAAAGAGATCCTTTGTCTGTCTAAATGTCTCGTCGGTAACGTATGTGGTCCCCGCTTCTGCTAGCCCTTCCATCCGGGAGGCCAGATTGACAGTATCACCAACCGCCGTGAATTGAACCCTAAGGTCATTTCCCAAGGTGCCCACCACCACTGGTCCGGTGTTAATCCCAATACGCATTTTGACGGGTATTATAACCTCTTTTTGTTCATTGAATTTGGCTATGGCTCTATGGATGGACAAGGCAGACCAAAGTGCCCGTTGAGGGGCGTTTTCCAATGCAATAGGGGCTCCGAAAAGAGCCATAATGCCGTCACCGGTCAACTCATTTACCGTACCTTCATAATCGCTCACCTTATGAATAAGGAGTTTGTAGACATGATCCATGAATGAGTAGGCTTTTTCAGGTCCGAGTTTCTCAACCAGTGGCGTAAACCCCTCCATGTCGCAGAACATGACAGTAATCTGCCTGCGTTCACCCTCAATTTTGCCTTGCTGAGCAAGGATTTTCTCAGTGAGGCCTTCGGGGAGATATCGTTCAATCTTTGCTAATTTTTCGTCAAAGGAAAAAGCCTGGGAGGTCGCGGCTGATGTAGGCGTTAAGCTGTCGCCGCATTCATTACAGAACTTGGCCCCTTCCGGGTTTACAGATTGGCATTTCGGGCATTTCATTTGCTTACACCAAGGCTCGAGGTGGAAGACAATTTTAGAGGTCACAAAACCCAGGCAGAACTGTAAACCAGGTCAGATGTGCAATGTGGAGGTTCGAAAGGGGAGGTGATTCTGCCTGTGTTTGGCTAAACCAATTCTACTTTAGATAGTTGAGATTCAATTTGTCAAGGATTTTCTTTAATGAATGGCCCACAGTATTCCTTAACTTTAAACACTAATCCGCGTTGGAATTGGAATTTCTGTGATACAATGTGGGGATGAATCGTTCGGTGAAGGACTCTGCAAACCCTTATGATCAGAAAAGCTTCAGTTGTGTATGGGACTTTTTTCTTGGTTTCCATCCCCGGCGATCTAAGGAAATCAATATATCATCTGGTATGTCATCAAGGAATGGCGAAGGATCCATGGTAAGTACACGGCCATTGAGGGTCCGGCGCTTTACATGGGATAGGATGAGTCGGGACCGGGCGCGGGTCATACCCACGTAAAAGAGACGTCTTTCTTCTTCCTCATCCCTGCTTCCAAACAACGTGCACGGCATGAGTTGATCCTCACAACCGGTGATAAAGACCACCGGCCATTCCAGTCCCTTTGCTGCATGGATGGACATCAGAGCGACGCGATCACCGAGAACAAGAGCGTGATCAATGCCCCGTTCCAGAGAGAGGGTATCTAAGAATGTCTCAGTAGTCCCTTCAAAATTAGCTGCCAGGTGCTTAAGGCGGCGCAGGGTCTCAACGGATGGCTCTGATGAGCAATCAAAATCATGCGATGTTATGGCGCTATCGATGAGTTCTGACAAGACGCCATGTGTCTCGAAAGTCTCGACGGATGGCTCTTTTGTAATTCCCTTTTCGGTCAGGGATTGCTTATACAACTTCGCGTAATAAGGATTATCCGGATACTGAAGTGTCTGAAAAAACCGCCACAGGATATTGACCGGATACCGGGCAATCAGAGGAGTTTCTCCGGACCGAATAAAGGGAATTCCGGCCCTGTCCAATGCCTTCTCCAGGGCATCACCCTGTACATTCAAACGGAAAAGCACGCCTATATCACCGAACCCCAAAGAGAGGTCTCCCTCATGAGAGTCCACACGACCGCTGTCCAAAGAGAAGTAGGTTGTGCCGCCTATCAATCTTTCCACCTGTTCCACGATCATCTCGGCCTCTTCTGCGTCACTTCGGCAGGCCGCAAATGAGATAGACGTCGCTTCAGAGGATTGACACTCAAGGGGTTTTTCCTTTCCCATGATGGCGGCAGCCCCTTGAAGTATTTCTTTGGTAGAACGGTAATTTTTTGTCAGTGTTATTTCCTCGGCCCCAGGGAAATCTTCTCCAAATCGGTTGAAATTTCCCACATCCGCACCACGGAATCCGTAGATGGCCTGGTCTGCATCACCGATCACACAGATTTCACTCTTTCCTGTCTGGATAAGTGCTTTCAGTATTTCAACCTGAATAGGGTTGGTGTCCTGGTATTCATCCACAAAGACCCATGGAAATTTTTCCCCATAGTCACAGGCGATATCGGGTTGATCGCGAAAGAGCCTCAGGGTTTCCACTTCCAGGTCGTCAAGATCCAGCATGCACAGCTCTCTCAACACTGACTGGTATTTAATAAACATGGATGCTAATTTATGCTCAACTTGTGGCGCCGCCCGACCCAGGACAGCTTCAGCTTTCATGCCCGGAAGATGCTTCATGAACTTGCCCGTGGTTCGTTTGTCAGCATTGGACCCGGCAAAAACTTCCCCTGCAAGACCTCGTGCATCGGTCTCTGGGCAAAGGATAAATTCCAGGGGAAGGCCTATTTTATCTCCTTCACTTCGAAGAATTTCCAGGCAGAATCCATGAAAGGTTGCGACGTTCACTTCGTCCGCCACAGACCCTTCAAGTAGTTTAGAGACCCTGTGCTCCATTTCTCTTGCAGCCTTTCTTGTAAAGGTCAGTGCGAGAACCTGTTTCGGTTTTGCAATCCCTCTGCGGATCAGGTGAGCAATTCGATGGGTCAGGGTCAGGGTCTTCCCTGTTCCAGGACCGGCTACCACAAGAAGATGACTGCCCCGATAGAGGACTGCCGACTTTTGCTCCGGGTTCAAAGGATCAAGGATCGGGTCCACTGGTAAGACACACTTTTTCTGAACCGCTTTTTGCTTTTTCCTGCGGATCTTCTTTCGGCGAGGTGTTCGATCGGACCTGATGGTGTTTTTTTGTTTTTCTCGGGCAAACAGGGCCATCTGGCCGGTCATGGTCTGCTTCTCCGAGTCTTCAAATATGTGAATTACACCGTACTGACCGTCGTAACCCTCTTCCCGGATCACCTGATTCCGCCGTAATCTCCCGATCGCCTCGGAAAGTATGCCCCCCCCTGCATTTTCAATATCACTTAGAGGCATGTCCATCAGGATCTGAAGTTCCGGCCCGAGCTTAAAAAGTAATTTTTCATATAGGGTCATCACTTTCTTGGTGGCTGGCCCGCAACTTAGGATATCTGAGAGGATTTCAGGCAGGGGGATGAGGCTGAAAAAATCCTTGGAAAGCAGGGGGGTATCACGGTCCGCAAGTTCGTGAATCCGGTTAAGGACCCCTATGGTCAAGGGTTTCCCACAGACCGGGCAGACCCCATCGTGTCTAATGGTCTCTTCGGGCTGAAACCTGACCTGGCATTTACGGTGGCCATCCAAGTGATATTTCCCCTCTTCGGGATATAATTCTATGGTTCCCAAGAATCCCTCTCCATCAGTCATTGCATGGATCATGTGATTGTAATCCGGATCCGTGTCAAAGATATTGGCCTCGCGTCCAAGTTTTGCCGGGGAGTGGGCATCTGAATTGGAAACCAGGAGATACTTGTCGAGTGATGATAAAAGACGATTCATGGGTGGATCTGAGGAAAGACCTGTCTCAAGGGCGTAAATGTGATCCGTAAGATCTTCAAAGCACGCTTCTAAAGTGTCAAAGCCGGACTTGGAGCCGAACACGGAAAACCACGGGGTCCATACATGGGCCGGAATAAAAAAGGCCCTGTCGCTTGCCTCAAGGGTGATCTCAAGTAAATCTCTTGAATCCAGACCCAGGATAGGCCTGCCGTCAGAGGTGATATTTCCGATTCGGTCCAATTGTTCATTCAGCTTGAGCACGGATGCCATATCAGGCATCAGAATCAGATGGTGGGCCTTTCGTGTCTTTCCATCTTTCTTGTAAATACAGCTTATCTCACCGGTTAGGAGAAACCGTGTGGGCCCATTACAGGAGGGAGGGAGCTGTGATGCCACAGTCTTCTGGATACCAGGTCTCAACCGGTAAAGCCCATCCTCTGCCTCAATCATCTTGTTCTGAAGTTCCGACACCCACCCGGGATGCGTAAAATCCCCAGAGCCAACAACTCTGATCCCTTTTTTCTGTGCCCAAAGTGCAAGGTGTTCAGGATCTAAGCTCATGGAGGTGGCCCTGGAGAAATGGGAGTGGGTATGAAGGTCAGCAATGAATTTCATGTGTAATAATAAACACCATCAAGTCGGGTATGTCAACTTCAGAAAAGAGGACAATTATGATAAATATCAAACCTGATGGAACATGTTTTGTGGTAGCTTTACCCTTGACTCAAAAGGGGAATTTCCCTATAGTCCTTCACCGGAAAAGCAAGTTCTTATCAGTCAATTCTATGCTCACAATGAGAGGTAAATCATGAAAAGGATTTTAATTCTGTCGGTCGTTTTTCTTACAGTGGTAGTTTGGCCAGGTCATGTTTTCGCAGAAACACCTAACGTCATCAAATCCACACCCGATAATGGGGCGACCGACGTGGCGATTGATGTGGGAAGGATCATCATTGTTTTTGATCAGAACATGAAAATGAATTCCTG
>CAZFSF010000157.1:0-5190 GCA_964522045.1 uncultured Desulfobacteraceae bacterium | reverse complement strand
GGCGGATATCAGGGTATCAGCCCTACCATCCTCCTGGCCCATAAGGATGCCAATATCGCGGTCGGCGGTGGCGGTATTGTCGGCGGGATGAGCCCCAAGGGCTCTTTTGATGAAGATGGAGCAGAGCAGCTCATCGAGGCAACACGCCACTTCAAGCAGGTCCCGCCCGGAAGCGTTCCGATCCATTATAATGAGACAGGCTTTTTCAAGGAGGTCTACGAGACAGAGGAAGGGGTCCTCGATGCCATAAAAAAATATGTAGACATGGCCCCGGCCTATGATCCCAATTTCTTCCGGGTCGCCGAGCCCAAGGAGCCGAAATTCGCAGGGGACGACATCAACCATATTGTCGCCTTTAACCAGAAACGGAGCTACAATTTAGACGAAATGCTTGCCCGCATCTTTGATAACAGTGAACATATGGAGTTCAGGCCCGACTACGGCCCGGAGGTCTATACCGGCCTGGCCAAGATCAGCGGATTGCTGATCGGTTTCATAGGCAACCGGCAGGGTTTTTTGGGCGCAAAGTACCCTGAGTACGCCCCCTACCCGGGTATTGGAGGGAAACTATACCGGCAGGGTCTTATCAAAATGAACGAGTTCGTTACCCTTTGCGGCAGGGACAGGGTCCCCATTGCGTGGTTCCAGGATACCTCAGGGATAGACGTGGGGGATATCGCGGAAAAGGCAGAGCTCTTAGGCCTCGGACAGTCTCTCATATACTCTATCGAACAGACCGATGTGCCCCAGATATGCATTGTCGTAAGAAAGGGAACCGCGGCCGCCCACTACATCATGGGAGGGCCTACGGCCAACAACCATAACGCCTTTACCCTGGGTACGCCAACCACAGAGATCTATGTCATGCACGGGGAGACGGCCGCGGCCGCCTCCTTTTCGAGAAGGCTGGTCAAAGAAAAGGATGCGGGCCGTCCCCTTGGACCGGTAATCGACAAGATGAATGATCTTGCCCGGGAGTATCATGACAACTCAAGGCCCATATACTGCGCCAACAGGGGCTATGTTGATGAAATCGTCTCCTTTCCCGAGATCAGAAAATATCTGGTGGCATTTGCAGGTTGTGCGTACCAGAATCCTGTATCAATCTGCCCCCACCACCACATGATGATCCCGAGGATTATCAAGGGCTGATCGGGCACCAGATCCCATCGCTGTACCAGAGCCTGGAGAAGGGCCTGCCTAAAGGGGCAGCCCTTTTTTTCAGGACCTTGCTCTCCGTTTGGATCTCCTTATCGTGGTAATGGGGATCCCATGGAAGAAGCAGGAGGGCACCCCCGGTCATCGGAATAAGTCTGGGGATTCTCACCTCCCCCCATGACCGGGTCTCCAATTCTTTTCTCAGGCCCCCGACACCAGGGGTTTTCAGAAATTCGTACAGGGTCGTCACGGCCGGAGGGCTCAAAGGGATCTCCCCCTTCAGATTTCCCCGGAGGGCCTTTTCAGGGCTTATCCAGATTCCATGGGTGGTTTCCCGCTGATCGGGTCGGCATTCCTGCCTCTCCGGCATAAAGGCCGCAAAAAACCGGGTATCGTACCTCTTCGGCCTGATCTTGGGCGTAATCCAATGGGACCAGGGCGCCAGGGCTGAAAACCGTAAAGTCCATTGTCCGGCGGCCACCAGTTCCCCTAACCAGGTTTTGCTCAGGCTACCCACCAAACGCTGCTCCAGGAGATTGTCAAGATCTCCTCCCGTATCGCCATTTTGTCGCGCCAATAGGACGCCTGCCTCTTCAAAGGTCTCGCGGATGGCGGCAACCCCGTGCGCCATGGCCTCTTCAGTATTGAGACCTCTCCCAAAACGCCTTTTTACCTCCCCGGGCCCCATGTCCACATATTTCTTCCAGAAATCAAGACCGTTGTCTCCGGGATCCACCGTCCCGCCCGGAAATACATAGTTTCCCGGCATGAAACCGCTTTGGCTGCTCCGTCTGAGAAGGTAGATCTGAAATTTCTCGCCCTCAACACGCACAAGGATGAGTGTAGAGGCACGCACGGGCACCACTGGGGAGTTTTTCGGATCAGTCATAGTCATCTCTTACCATGTCAAAATCCGGAAGACAAGAGCCGCCGGAAGTTGGACACTTGCAATCCGGACCCAGATATCATAAGGTATTGATATGTCCTGAAACTCGAATCAACCCGCATCCATCCCGCGACGCGCGGGACCAATAGAAAGACGGTGATATTGTCACTGCTGAGATTTTCCTAAGGCCGGGGGCGAGAATGGAACCTTGAACCCGTGAACGCCTACCATTTACGGAAGGCATAAGGGACCTAACGAGTATCCAGTATCCCCTCTAAAATCGGGATCTTCAACAAGTATCCAGCATCCAGTATCCAGAAAAGGACCAGACGCAATGGAAAAGAAGAGAATTCGAAACAAGCTCTTAAGAATATTGGATATTGCACCAGCTTTAAAGGAGATCCTTATCTCGACAGAGTCTGTAGACATCAAAAGGAACAAAATAAGACGCTTTTTGGCCGACGTACACGGCGCCACGTTTCACCATGATCACACTGTTCCACCCTTAGAATGGATATTGGCCCGCGATACCATAAGGATATTTAGAACCATCATATGGCCCAGGAGTGAAATACTTGCCGGTTACAGCTTCTTGAAATACCTCGATGACCTGCTGCACGCAGAAAGCCTCCGGGAAATTGAAAAGCCCAGACCGGACTTTTTTGCGGAGTTGGACCACCTCTTAAAAGGGATTATGGGCAAAACAGGGATCTATCCCGAAAAAGCCCCTGCCTTTACGAGACACGAAGGAAGGAGAGCAGCAAGGCTGCGGTCAGCTGATCTCTCAAGAATGTGCAGAGGGGCAGAGAAATTCATTAATCAATACCCTTGTGGGTTGGACCAGACCACCATTCGCAAACGGAGTGTTAACAAAGAGAGAATATTGAAATATTTCCACGCCACAGAATTAGACTGGGAAGACTGGAAATGGCATACTCGGCACATTATCAGAGGCGTCAAGACCCTGAGCGCCCTGATTAAACTCACCGATGAGGAGTACGAGGCCGTTAAATTTGCACAGGAGAATAGAATCCCGTTCGGCATTACGCCCTACTACCTGTCGCTCATGGATTATAAACCGGGCCGCGAAAAGGATTATGCGGTCCGCGCTCAGGTGATCCCAACCCTCAGATACGTCAAGAAAATGAAAGAGCTGAAAGATAACAGGGAACCTTCAATGGATTTCATGTTAGAGCGGGACACCTCACCCATTGAAGGGATCACCAGACGGTATCCCATGATCGTTATCCTGAAACCGATCCTGACATGCCCGCAGATATGCGTTTATTGCCAGAGAAACTGGGAGATAGAGGACGTCTACTCTCCGAATGCCGCCCTGTCTGATGAAAAAATGGCAAAGGCCATCCAGTGGATCGCTGATACACCGGAGATAAAGGAGGTTTTGATCACGGGGGGAGATCCCCTGCTCCTCTCCAATGCAGTAATCGAAAAGATCTTAGTCAGACTCTCCCGCATAGGACATGTGGAGAGGATTAGAATCGGGACGCGAATCCCGGTCACATTGCCGCAGCGGATCACCGATGCCCTGACCAGGTCCGTGGCCCGCTTTCATAGCCCAGGCAGGAGGGAGATCGCTGTGGTGACCCATTTCGAACACCCTTATGAAATTACGCCTCAGGCCATGAAGGCCGTGCAAAAATTCCGCCGTTCCGGAATGGAGGTCTACAACCAGCTCGTCTACACCACCTATAACTCACGAAAATTCGAGGCCGCGGCATTGCGGCTTAAGCTGCGCCTGATCGGCGTGGCCCCCTATTACACCTTCAATACCAAGGGAAAAGAAGAAACAGACGACTACCGGGTGCCCATCCCCAGGCTGCTACAGGAACAGCAGGAAGAGGCGCGTCTCCTGCCGGGCACAGTCAGGACGGATGAAATCGTCTTCAACGTGCCGAGGCTCGGCAAAAACTACCTGCGTGCCATGCAGCACCGTGATTTAATATCGGTGCTGCCCGATGGTAGAAGGGTTTATGAATTCCACCCGTGGGAAAAGAAACTCCACCTCGCAGATACCTATATTTACACGGACGTCTCCATATACCATTACCTGAAAAGATTGAAGACCCTGGGTGAGGATACCTCACAATACAGAACTATATGGTACTATTATTAGAAGAAGTGCATAAAGTTTGAAGTGCCTAAAATGCCTAAAGTTAGAAGGAGGGGGAAGTATGCACGACCCCAATTATGTCAAGGTGACCACGGGCCTATTCATCATGCTCAATCCCTTTGTGCTCATCCCGGTATTTTTAGGTCTCACCGGGGGGATGTCTAAGACCCAACGGATGAAGATTGCGATGACAACCTCGATCGCGGTATTCATCATAATGATTATTGCGGTGTTTGCCGGGAATCACGTTCTTTCCTTTTTTGGCATCACAATCAGCGATTTCCGTATCGCCGGCGGTATTCTTATACTGCTTATGGCCATAACCATGGCACGGGCCAAGGATGAAGGGATGCGTTACAGCGATAAGGAACATGCCGAAGCCAAGTCCAAGGATACAAATATCGGGGTGGTCCCGCTTGCAATCCCCCTAATGGCCGGGCCAGCGGGGATCAGCGTTGCCATCATCGATGCCGATCTCTGCAACACTTTCATGTCCCGCTCCATCCTCGTAATCATCATTGCCTGTCTGAGCGCACTGCTATGGGTGGCCATGGTGCTCGGGGAAGAAATCGGAAGGTTCTTAGGCCATACCGGGCAGCAGGTCCTCACCCGCGTCATGGGCCTTATCCTGTTGGCCTTAGCCGCGGAATTTCTCGTGACAGGCATTCAGGGCGCTTTCCACCTAACGCATTAGTGCGATTGATTGAACCCGCCTGCCATAGCTCATATCAGATCGGTTAATTAACCGGGAATTTAATAAGCCACACCGTTGAGTCTTTTTTGGCTTGGGGGAAGGTATAGCCCCGCAGAGCGGGACAGGCAGTGCAGGTGGGAAGTGGCTGAAGATGGTTATGAAGAGCAAATTGTTATCCCGAAGGAAAAGATGACCGAACTAAGGAGGAAGACGTACGCCTGGTGGACCTGCTTCTTGCGTGGGGCTATGTCCACAATTGCCGGTCGGATCTACGCTGCATGACAATGGGCCATATGTGTATCGGCTTAAGTCATTATGTAG
>CAZFSF010000156.1:0-5213 GCA_964522045.1 uncultured Desulfobacteraceae bacterium | reverse complement strand
GTGAGAACGTTTGGTGGGCCGTGCGAGAGTCGAACTCGCGACCAACGGATTAAAAGTCCGCTGCTCTACCAAACTGAGCTAACGGCCCATCTTAATCTATTAACCCTAACACGTATTGTTTACGTTGTCAAAACGTTTTTGCGCTGAGTGAGCGGAGCGAGCCCTAAGGGATCAGTCCTTGTTTCGCGATGGGGTTCAGGAGAGTCTGAAAATATTTTCATTTATAAGGTTAATCTCTTCGGGGTTGGGACGATAGGGATAGTTCCACTGCCTCACGTCCGGCAGGCAGTTGCCGAAGGGGCGGTTACAGGCCACTTCGCCGTCCGAGCACAAACATCCCGTGGTCATAAAGGGGAGTCCTGAATGGACGGCCTCCTTCAATATATCGGGCCCAACGCCAAAGTCGACGATTCTCCCCGCTGAGTCAAAGTCCATGTCTCTGCACCGGGTCATCTCTTCTTCAATCAGGTGACGGGCCAATTGAATCCTGAGATAGGTGTCCCAGGGGGGCTGGGGGAGATGGCTCAGCTTAGAGCTGTCTTCGGCAAAAAAGGAAAAGAGGTGATTTACCACCCCCATTTGCCACAGCTTATCCATCAGGGATATGATCTCCTTTTCCGTCTCCCCCATCCCTACCATGAGGTGTGCGCCAACATTACCATTTCCAAAGACCTCAAGCCCGGCTTCCATAATATCCCAGTATTTATTCCATTTGTGGGGTCCAGCAACCCCCTTCCCCCTGAATTTGTCAAAGAGTTCCGGAGTGGCGAGATCGATGGCCACACCGATTTTGTCAGCCCCGTTCTCCTTCAGGGCACCCAGGTCTTCCCGCTCGAGGATCGTGGGACTGATGAGGATAGATATGGGGATGATGGTTTCGTTCGTGAGGCGGGCCGTCATTTCCAGGGTGTGCTGTCTGCATTTACCATGGGTTATCATGGAGATGCAGGTCCTCTTCACATAGGAAGGGGCATTATTGATTGCAGCTATGATCTCTTCTATGGGAAAGAGAGGCCAGTCCACATGAATAAAGCTTTTGTCCTGAAATAACCCGGGCCGTTTCTTGGCAAGCCCGCAATAGGCACAGTTTGCCGCACACCCCTCCGGATAATGGACCAGAAGATTTACACACCTGTTGACCGCGCCCCGGTACATCCTGCCACCCATCAGGCCGAGAGAGATGGCCGTGGCATGACTCATTTTTGCATATTCGGGGCTCTGCTGTTTGGGCATGGCTGGTTTAAAGTCTTACCTGATTTTCCTTTGCTAATAAAATGGCCTTTGTCAGGGTAGGCACATCCACACCGTAGATCATATTGTCATGCCATACGGATGCAATATTGTTTTGAATGCTTTCTCTACGGGCCGAGGTCCATTTGAGGGCATTTTCTATCCTGTGCAGGTCTTCACTGGTGGAGAAGAAGTCCCCGGTAACCAGGACACTCTCTATGGAAGCGCCGGACAGGGCGAGGTAGATCTCCAATAGGCCGCCCTTTGTTTTTAACTGTCCGACCCCCATCCGGGCCCTTGGATGCCTGTGGGAAAATATCCATTCATCCTGAGTGTATCTTTCCTCAATAAAACCCCGGATGGTCTTTTCCTCCCAATCATCCGGGCTGTCTTCTTTAAAGCGGATGCTGAATTCCTCTTCAAAGGAGTTTTGGATGGCCTCTATCATTTCCGTCACAGAGACCTTTCTGCCCAGCTCATCCCGAACCGTTGTCATTCGCTGGCTGAAGCAGTTATACCCCTTGTCTTCAAGCTTGATAACCGGGGTATTCATGATGTCTGTCATCAGGGCGATGTCAAAGTCCACCAAGAGGCTGGTGTGAAAAAGGAGACAGCTGTCCGCCTCTGACGCGGCAGAAAGCCCTGCGATCTTCCTGCCATTCACCTCGAGATCGTTTTTTGGTTGAAAATAGCCCTGGATTCCAACCTTGGCAAGGGCGCGTAAAAGGACCAGGCTGAGGGATTGAAATACTCCTCCCACTCCCTTTTTAAGGCGGGGGTGGTCAACATTTATGCCCAGACCAAGGGCCACGATTTCCGGGCCCATGATTACGGTCCCGCCACCAGTACTCCTTCGATTGAATTCAATTCCATGGGCCTTGCATCTCTCAAGCCTCAACGCCGCCTCGATATCCTGATATTTGCCAACAATAACTGAAGGGACAAATGTGTAGAGGTGGAGTATTGGTGGAGAGTTATTGCGGGCAACGGACTGGGGCAGGGTGTCATCCACTGCCAGACCCTCGGCAGTGGAGACAGATCTTGTCAGGTTTTTAAACAGACGCCACTGTTCGGACATAACACCTCAACAATTCTACTCGGCCTTGGCCTTTTCTTCCTCTGTTTTGGCTATTTCGCGATCTACAAAATCATGGACCGCATCACCATGGATCAGGTTTTTCAATTCGGATTGAAGTTCATCTTCATCCTCTGCCTCAATCACTAAGATCCAGCCTTCGCCATAGGGATCGGTGTTGATCAGGCCGGTATCCTCTTCCATCTCTTCGTTTATTTCAGTGATTTCCCCTGAGACCGGGGCTACCAATTTGCCGATCCATTTTCTGGATTGAATTTTCCCACAGGTCTCTCCCTGGCTCACTTCATCTTCCTCTTCGGGGAGATCGACAAATACAATGTCCCCGGCCTCTTTTTGGAACATATCGGTCATCCCCACGGTAACTTTTGTGCCGTCCACCCTGGCCCAGCTATGTTCCTCGTGGTAGTAAAGCTCATCAGGCATGTTGTACCCTTTGATATCAGCCATTTTTCAAACCTCCTTTTTGCAATAGTGTTTTGTATTTGGTGTAGGTTTTCAGAAAGTTCGGGGTGGTTTTAACCAGGGCCTAAAAGAAAGGTTAACCCGGAACCACTGAACCTGGAATCCTTGAACGCCTATCTTATTTGAATCTGGCCTTAACCGCCCGTGCGTGAATCGGAAGCCCTTCTGCTTCGGCCAAGGTTATGACAGTATCTTTCAGGCTGGCGAGCCCCTCCCTGCTCAGATACTGAAATGTGGGTTTCTTGATAAAATCGTCCACCGAGAGACCCGAAAACATGCGGGCGCATTGACCGGTGGGAAGGACATGGTTGGTCCCTGATGCATAGTCGCCCACCGGCACGGGTGCGTATGGGCCCATGAAAATTGATCCTGCATGTTTGATCTTGTTCAGGGTAATAAATGGGTCATGGGTCAAGATCTCAAGATGTTCAGCGGCATATTCATTTGCAAAATCGATAGCCTGTTCCATATCCTTCGCAATAAGCACATAAGAGTGTTTCGAAAGCGAGGACTCAAAGATATCTCTTCGCGGAAGAGAATCATATTCCCTCTCTATGATCTCGCAGACCGCCGAGGCCAATCCTTCCGATGGAGTCACTAATACAGCCGCAGAATCAGGGTCATGCTCGATCTGTGAAAGGAAATCGAGGGCGATCAATTCCGGGTCTCCTGTTTCATCGGCCAGGATGAGGGCCTCGCTCGGTCCGGCGGGTGAGTCAATGTCCACCTGCCCGTAGACCAACATCTTGGCAGCGGTCACGTATTTGTTTCCCGGCCCCACAATCTTGTCCACCTTTGGCATTGTCTCTGTGCCGTAGGCCAACCCCGCCACACCCCAGGGCCCTCCCACCTTAAAAATCCGGTCACAACCTGCAATATCAGCGGCCACCAAGGTGGCAGGGTTTCCCTCCATCCCCTTCTTGGGAGGCGTTACCGCAACGGTTTGACCCACCCCTGCTACCTTAGCAGGGAGCACAGTCATGAGGACGGAACTTGGATATGCGGCTGTGCCCCCGGGGACATAACATCCCACGATATCCATGGCCCTCGTAACCCGGCCGGCTAAAATGCCCTCTGAGACTTCTATGGACCACATCTCACGTTCCAACTGTGCCTGATGAAATTTCGTAATGTTCAGTGCGGCGGTCTTGAGGCATTCAACTACCTCTGTGCCCACAATGTTGTACGCCTCCTCAATTTCTTCCCTTGTGGCCTCCAGATCAGAGGCCGTAATATCCGCCTTATGCTTCTTGTAATGCTCTAAAGTGACTGCGTTGCCGCGGTTCTTTACATCATCCACTATGCCCCGGACATCTTCAAATATTGATGAGATGTCATCCATCGACCTCTCCATGACTGTTTTTCGTTTTTCAAGGCTAAGTTCGTCAATTTTTTCTGGCGATATTTTCATTTTTGCGATTTATCCTCCTACAAGTTTGAAATGACTCAACGAGAGATATCTGATACTTGATTTTCAGAAAAAGTTCCAGCCCTTTTAACAGGAAAAGGTTGTTTTCCTCCCCGATTCATAAAACGTCCTGCCGAGCTATCACTCGTCAGCCAGATATAGTCGGCCATCTTCTCATTCATGATCGTTCGATCTGTCAGGGGATATAGGACAATCGTTGCAAGGCTCACCTGGAGGCGCCTCAAGACACGTTCCGGTATCCCGAACCTGTCAGTGATGTGGCCGTTCCCTGTGAAAACAACCATTTTCCCCCTGTTATCGGTCAAATACCGGACGATGTTTTCGGCCATTGTCTCTTCCCAGACGCATTGGGCCTGATAAAAATATTCAAAATTTTTTAGCTGATGATGGTGTGAATGGTTTTTAAACACCTCCCTCAGATAATCGCGATGGGCCTGATTGTCGAGGTTGATTTCCTTTGCCACTTGATCACGTTCCTCCGGGGTCAGGCTGTCCAAACCCGACCTGGCTACTTTCTTTACGATGTTGTTAGGCACATTGATCCCAAGGAGTGCTCGACCCTTTTCCTTGGCCAAAAATATGATTGGCCTGTAAAAATGGTAAGGGAAGGACCAGCTCTTAGCCCAGTCAACATCTTTCAGGAACACTGTTTCACTGACATCATCTTTTAGATACCTGTCAAGGACCGGTTGCCGCGATTTGTCAAAAAACTCCATGGCAACGGTTAGAGGACCGTACCGGGCCATGAGCGCCTGGAGGATCTGGACCTGTATCAGATGATGCTCCGGGTTGTCATGCACTTCCCCGACAAAAATCAGTTCTTTTGATTGCAACTGATCAATGAGCTGTTCAAAGGGTATTGATTTTCCCTCCTCAAGGTCAATTATTCTACCCTTACCGAAATGACCCGGGATTCCCTCTATGGAGGCTAAGGGCGGCATGCGTACCTTTTTGAAGGAGCAAGCGTTCATGACCGAAATGGCCGCAAATACCAAT
>CAZFSF010000155.1:0-5256 GCA_964522045.1 uncultured Desulfobacteraceae bacterium | reverse complement strand
GCAGAGATTGGGCGAAAGGGGGCGTTTTGCAAAGGTCTCTAAGGAGCTTCTTTGACCTACCAGGTTTTGGCCAGGAAGTGGCGTCCCCAGCTATTTCAGGATGTCATAGGCCAGGAACATATTACCCAGACCTTGATGAATGCCATAAAGACCGGCAGGCTGGCGCACGCCTATCTTTTTAGCGGATCAAGGGGTATTGGAAAGACTTCGGTCGCACGAATCTTTGCAAAGGCGATAAACTGCGACCAGGGGGAACCGGGAATACCCTGCAACAAGTGCCGGTCATGTACTGAAATCACTGCAGGCTCCTCCGTTGATGTCCAGGAGATTGATGGCGCATCCAACCGGGGGATCGATGAGATTAGAGACCTCAGGGAAAGCATCAAATATATGCCATCCTCGAGCAAGTATCGCATTTACATCATAGATGAAGTGCATATGCTGACCCTCCCCGCCTTCAACGCCCTCTTGAAAACCCTCGAAGAACCACCGAGCCATGTAAAATTCATATTTGCAACCACCGAATCTCACAAGGTGCCCGCAACCATCCTGTCCCGATGTCAGAGATTCGATTTCAAAAGGATACCTCTACCTCAAATTATCAGCCATCTTAAGAGGATAGCAGCAGATGAAGGGATTGAAATAGGTACTTCCGGGCTGGCAATCATCGCAAGAGAGGCCGAAGGGAGCATGCGGGACGCTGAAAGCCTGATGGACCAGGTGATTTCATTTAGCGGAGAGAAGGTAGAAGAAAAAGATATCACTGATATCTTAGGGATTATCGACAGAGATATCATATTTGAATCATCAGCCGCTATTCTCGAAGGCACTGCTGACAGGTGTCTGGAGGTTGTAGAAAAGATCTACAACTATGGTTACGACATCAAGGAGTTCTATCGTGCACTTATGGAACAATTCAGGAATCTCCTCATTAGTCTGATCGCTCCACGGAAGCACCTGCTTGACATTAGCGAGAGCGATAGAGAAGAGATCATGCGATTAGCTGAAATGGCTGGAGAGGAAAAGCTCCATATCTTACTGAATTTCCTGATCAGCAGAGAAGAGGATCTGAGGTTTACATCCAATCCCCGTTTGATTCTGGAAACAACCATGATAAAGCTGTGCACTCTTGGAGATTTTCTTTCTTTTGGCGACCTCTTGAAGAAGCTGACATCCCTGGAAAAAAGATTGGTATCCTCTGCAGGGGGTGATAGACAAACAAATTCAGGGAGGCTTTCAGACCCTGGCGCAGTCTGGAGTCAGGGAGACCGGAAAAGCGAAGTAAAGGAGATAGCCGGACATGGTCGGGACGAAAAAAGCTGGGATGACTTCTTAGCCTTTTTGTCTACTAAGAGCAAGGCGGCGTACAGTATACTCAAGGAGTGGCATGTTTTGAAATTGACCGGAGAGACCTTGGAAATAGAGAGTGGAAACCAGTCTTTTTCATCAAAATATTTTGACGATAAGGAGAGATATGACCAGCTAATCAATTATTGCCGGGAATTTTTCCAGAAGGATCTTCAGGTAAAAATCAGCATTAACCACCACGCCCCTGCCCGTACACAAAAGGAACCAAAAGAAAAGGTCCTCAGGCGTCAAACGCACAAGGATTCAAAGCTCCCCCAAACAGCGCAGGAAATCTTGAATCTGTTTGAGGGCCAAATTATGAAAGAAAATCTCACCGGAACCGGAGAGAACAGTTCAAAAAACATCGAAAAAAAAGAGGAGGAAGAAGACAGATGAAAGGGATGCCTAATATGGGTCAGATCATGAAGCAGGCCCAGAAATTTCAGACTAAGATGGCAAAGCTGCAGGAAGAGCTTAGCGAGAGAACAGTTGAGGCTTCCGCCGGAGGCGGTATGGTTACAGTTGTGGCCAATGGAGGGCAGGACGTGCTTTCCATTAGCATCGATCCGGAGGTCGTTGATCCGAACGATGTAGAGATGTTGCAGGACCTCATTATGGCGGCAGTCAATGACGCCTTGAACAAGGCCAAAGCCATGATGAACGAGGAAATGGGACAACTGACCAAGGGAATGAATATACCCGGAATGCCCGGCCTTATGTAATGGGAATCTATCCACCATCTTTAGAAAACCTGATCGTGCAATTCTCCAGGCTCCCCGGGATCGGGCAGAAATCTGCGACCCGGGTAGCGCTTCATGTATTGAGAAGCAACCGGGATCTGGCAGAAGGACTGGCCCGGAGCCTGATAGATGTCAAAGAAAAGATCAGGTTCTGCTCCATCTGCTTCAACCTGACGGATGATGATCCCTGCTCAATCTGCGGAGATGACAATCGCGCTAATGGATCGGTCTGTGTCGTTGAAGGACCGGGAGACCAGCTCGCAATAGAGGATGCAGGGATCTTCAAGGGAAGATACCACGTACTTCATGGCGCTCTCTCCCCCTTAGATGGGGTCGGCCCGGAAGATTTGAAGATAGGAGATCTTTTGACCAGACTCGAAGGGGAAAAAATAGATGAGGTCATCCTTGCCACCAATCCTACCACATCAGGAGAGGCCACGGCTTCTTTCTTAGCCAAACTCTTATCAGACAAAGATCCCAGCATTAAGATCACAAGGATAGCCTTAGGTATTCCCATGGGAGGGGATGTGAAATATATGGACCGTATGACACTCGAACATGCCCTCAAAAGCCGGGTGCCTGTTAGCCGATGATCCCCGAAGCCATCGTAAAAAAAATATCTGATATTGTCGGCGCTGAGCACCTGATAACCGCTGCGGAAAACCTGGCGGAATACGGGACCGATGCCACCAAGTTAGAGTTTATGCCCGATGCCGTCGCCTTTCCCGGAGACAGCGAAGAGATATCAAGGATCCTCCGCCTCGCAACCGAATCCGGGTTCCCCGTTGTGCCGAGGGGAGCGGGAAGTGGCATGAGCGGTGGAGCCCTACCTGTTAAAGGCGGCCTCGTAATCTCCATGAATCGTCTTGACAGCATCCTCCTGATTGATCAAGACAATCTCATCGCAAAGGTAGAGCCCGGGGTCATTACCGCCCATCTCCAGGAGGCCGTTGAAGAAGTTGGTCTCTTTTATCCACCGGACCCAGCCAGTTTAAACATCTCCACAATAGGCGGGAACGTGGCAGAATGCGCAGGAGGTTTAAGGGCGGTAAAGTACGGTGTAACCAGAGACTATGTCTTGGGGCTTGAAGTAGTACTCCCCACAGGAGAAATCATAAATACCGGGGTTGAAACCATGAAGGGTGTGGCAGGCTATGACCTGACCCGTCTCATCACAGGGTCTGAAGGCACCTTGGCAGTCATTACCGCCATCACCCTCCGCCTGATCCCAAAGCCAGCGGCCAAGAAGACCATGATCGCCTTTTTCCCGGATGTATCATCCGCGGTCCAGACTGTCTCTGACATAATACGGAACAGAATCATTCCTACTATCCTGGAGTTCTTGGACGGGTTATGCATTAACTGTGTGAGAGAAGAGTTGAGGCTGACAATGCCTGAAGAAGCGGGGGCCATGCTGTTGATAGAGGTAGATGGGGATGAGGAGCTTGTAACACGCGAGGTTAAGATAATCAGGGAGGTGTGCAACCGTGGCGGGGCCGTCAAATTCGAGGCCGCATCAGGAAAAAAAGAGGCTGACAGACTATGGGAGGCCCGAAGGAACGTCTCCCCCTCTCTCCTTAAACTGAGTCCGCACAAAATAAGTGAAGATATCGTTGTACCGAGGAGCAGAATGGCTGAATTAGCGGTCTCTTTAGATGATCTGACCCGCAGGTATGACCTTCCTATCGCAGCCTTCGGTCATGCCGGCGACGGGAATATCCACGTCAATATAATGATTGACAAAGAAGACCCCAGGCAATTGAACAATGCCAAAACAGTAGTAAAAGAGTTATTTAAAAGGGTGATCGACATGGGGGGGACCATCACCGGAGAGCATGGGATTGGGATTACCAAAGCGCCTTATCTCGAAATGGAAATCCCCCGGGCCGGTCTTGACCTCATGACCCGCATAAAGAAGGCCTTTGACCCAAAAGGGATACTGAACCCCGGCAAGATTTTTTTTATACAATCTGATCCAGGCTTTTATAATTTTTAGTGTTATAGAATTTTTCCACGTCCACCAACTGTAATTTATCCAAGGCCATCTTGAGCGGGGTTGAAGTAATCTCATTCTGCTTTATGCCGACCATACGACCAAAGTCTTCATTTACAATCATGTCAACGGACGCCACCCCGAATTTACGACCCATACGGCGGTCATAGGCAGTGGGCGCACCACCCCTCTGGAGATGCCTTAGCGCCACGTACCTCACCTCCATGCTGGTATTTTTTTGTATCTCTTCGGCAACAAACCCCCCTACTCCGCCCAGATAATAGTGTCCGAACCCATCCCGGCCACGTCTTTCCTGGATTGGTTCCATACCCCTCGGCTTTGCTCCTTCGGAAACCAAAACAATGCTGTAACGCTCACCTGCCTTCCTTCTCATGGACAGAAGTTCTATTACACGTTCCACAACAAAATCGTGCTCAGGGATAAGGATGATAGCCACGCCTGAAGCCTCGCCCCCCTCTAAGGCCAGCCAACCTGCTTTTCTTCCCATACATTCCACTACGAATATCCGGCTGTGCGAACCTGCGGTTATCCTCAACCTGTCAATATCCTCGGTAATAATGTTCACCGCCGAATCAAATCCGAGAGTGTAATCGGTCCCATATAGATCCCTGTCAATGGTCTTTGGGATTCCGACAACCTTTAATCCCCTCTTGGAAAGCCTGTACGCCACACCAAGACTGTCGGCCCCCCCGATAACCACTAAGGCATCCAGACCCAATTTTTTGCAGTTGTCAAGGACCAGATCCGATTTGTCGTTCTTGGGATCAAAAGGGTTAATACGGGTCGTTCCAAGCCGAGTACCCCCATATCTATCCCAGGTGCGGACTATATCCATGTTGAGGTTTATGGTCCAGCGATTCAGGCTCGCCTTTTTTTCCGGCTTGACCTCCATCAACCCTTTCCAACCATCCATAATGCCAATAACCTGAAACATAGTTCCACGTAAAGGGGCCAGATCTTTGTCAAGGGCTGAATACACAAGCCAGTGAATTGTGCTGTTGATCCCGGGACAATCACCGCCTGCCGATAAGACTCCCACTTTTGTTTTCATTTGACGCCTCCAGGGGGGATGTTAGTTAGTGTCGATCCATAAATGGCTATTTTCCACAATCTCAGCGTCAGACTCAAATTTTAATCCTCGAAATACTCCAATGT
>CAZFSF010000154.1:0-5416 GCA_964522045.1 uncultured Desulfobacteraceae bacterium | reverse complement strand
ACATGATGAATATCTCAAGGGAGAAGACCCAGAACAGGAGATCCGGAAACACGGACCCTTCCACCACGACAAAGAGAACTCCGGCAATTCCTGCAAAAAAGGTGGCAATCACGATGGCAATGAGTTGATGTCGTCTGACATTGATTCCGATCGCTTCACAACGCTCAGGGTTGTCTCGAATGGCCTGGAGGGTGGCGCCAAAGGGGGACTTGAAAATCAGGTACATGACGATCAGGCAGATGGTCAGTAGGATCAGGCCGAAGTAGTAGGCGCCCGTGGAGGATGAGATCAGTGAAGGGAGGGGAATCCCGTGTATCCCGTCGTCACCGCCTGTAAAGCTGTACCATCGGAAGGCAATCGCCCAGAGGAGTGATCCTAAGGAGATCTGAAGCATCCCGAAGTAAAGCCGGTTGAGCCTGACACAGAACACCCCGATGACCAGGCCCGCAAACGCTGCCATAAAAGGGCCTGCCACAAAGCCCATCCACATTGGCAAGGAGGTCTTGGTGAGCATCAGGGCAACGGTATAGGCCCCCACACCGTAGAAAGCCCCATGATGAAATTGAAACATCCCGCCGTGGCCCACAACCATGTTGAGGCTCATGGCTAACAGGGCCGTCACAAAGATAACGGCCAGGATGTAGATGTAAAACCTTGGAATGATTGAAGGCAGAATCACTAAGGCTATGAGGATAGCCGCAGGCCCTATTGATTTCAGACTGAAGGTCCCCTTTAACAAGATCCGCTCCTCATTACCATACCGATTTAAGCATCCCGGTGGGCCGCCAGATCAGGATAATAACCACCGCAAGATACGGAAAAACAATGGCAAACTGGGGCAGGAACAGTACGCCGAAGGATTGTGTAATACCAAAGATTAGGGATCCTACCATGGCCCCCCACATATTGCCTAACCCCCCGATAGTCACGATCAGAAATGCCTCCATGATAATATCATGATCCATCCCGATGGTAATGCTTACCGTGGGGGAGACCAGGGCGCCGCCTAATCCCGCAAGGAAACAGCCTAAGACAAAGGCAAAGGCAAACACCCAGCTCACATTAATCCCTATGGCGCCCACCATCTCCCTGTCGACCGCGGCCGCGCGCGCTATCTTTCCTATCTTGGTCTTGTTGGAGAATAGCCAGAGCCCGATGGCCACTAAAGGGCCCACAACGAGGAGAAAGAGGTTGTAGCGGGGAAAGGGGGCATTGAACAGGGTTACTGATCCGCGGAAAAATTCGGGGGCCATGATGGATCTGTAATCAGCCCCCCAGACCATCTTGACCAGGTCGCCTAAGATGAGCATTAAGGCGAAGGTAAACAAGAGGAGCATGAGGTGCTCTCTCTCGTAAAGATGACAGAACAGGGATCGCTCGGCAATCAGGCTGACCGCGGCTACCACGAAAGGGGAAAGGATCAATGCAAGCCAAAAACCGGTTGAACCCCCGCCAAACAGGTGGGAAATGCTAAAGGCCGCAAAGGCACCGATCATATATAAGGAGCCATGGGCCACATTTGGAACCCTCAACACACCGAGGACAAAACTCATCCCCGAAGTGACCACAAACAGGATCATTGCCCGGCTAAGACCCACGAGAAATTGACTGCCTAATGCGGCAAGGGTAACGGTATGCCCAATTTCCATGATATGGGATTCCTTCAATCGATTGAGGAATTGAGGAATTCAGGAATTTAGGGATTAAGAAAAGAATATGACATTCAATTCCTCAATCCCTGAAATAGCAATTCCCAAATCTCCTGTCTATTTTCCGCGGGCCTTCTTGATCTCATCACACGTGGGCATGACCTCGTCGCCGGTAAGGGTGACGATGTCCGTGGACATCACAAAATTCTTACCCACTGCCTTTTTGGTGACGCCCAGATACATGGGAAGCACGACCTGGTGGTCACATACTCGCATCTCGATCTCACCCACCGGGCTTTGAATCTTCATCCCTTCCAGGGCGTCAATAAACTTCTCTTTGTCCACAGAGCCGGCCTTCTTGAACGCCTCTGCGATGAAGTAAGCGGTGATGTAGCCGTGAAAGGCGGGAAATCCGGGCGCTTGTCCGTATGCGGCCCTAAACTTCTTTACAAAATCCCTGTTGGCCTTAATGTCAGGGTAATAAAAGTGGTAGTCCATGGTGCCCATCACCCCCTCCGGGGCACCGGCACCCAGAGGCTTTAACACGGCGTGGTCTGTGGCGGTGTGGATCCAGATGGGGACTTTCTTGGCCATGCCGGTTGCCTTGACCGCCTTCATGATATTGGTCATGCTCCGGCCTCCGGTACAGAATATGACCGCATCCGGTTTTGCCGCCAGGATAGCGGTGATATAGGGCGTCAGGTCAGGCTCGCCCGGCTTCCACCAAGATTCTCCTATCTTTTCCACGTCGGGTCTTTTGGCCTTCAGATTTCGCCATGCGGCATTGGCAATGGCATGCCCATACTCATAGTCATCCCCCGCAATCCAGTACTTGACATACGGTTTTTTGGAGAGGGCCACACCGCCGGCCTTACCGGCCATGGCCGTGTTCTCGCCGCACGAGAAGACATATCGATGCCCCTTCTCACCGGTTATCCTCTCGCTCTTGGAGATCCATGTAATAAACGGAACCTTTTCCTTCTTGGCAATCGCTTCCGAGACGGCCATGGCGGCCCCGCTGTTGATGGTGCCGACAATGACATCAACATCCTCCCTCATGACCAGCTCCTTGGCCATATTGAGGGCAAGATCCACCTTAAACTTGGTGTCACGTTTGGTCCATTCGATCTTCTTCCCCAAGACCCCTTTCTTGTTTATCTCACTCAAGGCTAACTTGAATCCGTTGAGTGCGTCGTTGCCATAAACGGCCGCCGGCCCGCTATAGCAATCGATGATACCAACCTTAATATTCCGCGCCTGAGCAGAACCAGGCAGGAAGATCAGGGAAACGGTTAGAAGGCACCCTAATAAGACTAAACCTAAAATCGAAAAATTCTGTTTCATTTCTTTCCTCTTAAACATCACAGTCCCTCCCTTTGTTAAAAAGTTGCGTTATTGATCTCCAGGCAAATATTTCAAATTCACCTGAGAAATGAATCCAGGAATGGTCCTAGGTTAGGCTCTAATAAAAGACGATATGAACGGTTTTGTCAAACTTTATTCTCATTTTAAACCTTGACGCAAATAAAGTTGATTTGATTATCCCTTACGAAACCAACCTGCAGCCATTGGCCTGGTCTTACAATCCCAGGTCTTCATTGATCAAAACCACCTTGATCCTTCCCTTGGGGAATGATTTCTGGGTAATGGTCCAGGAGTTGCAGATCCGATCCGGGCTTTTACATTCCTCGCAGACAGATGTTTTTACGCAAGGTGCCTTCTTATCCAAGCGCATGGCGTTGGCAGGCGCCGCATATTCCTTGATCCGTACCATGGCCGCCTCCAAATCGGGAACGATTTTGTTTTTACCCACTAAGATTACAACATTTTTAGGGCCAAAGGTAATCCCCGCCACGCGGTTTCCATACATATCAAGGTTAACCAGTTCGCCCGTTTCGGTCACGGCATTGGTGCCCGTGATGAAAAGATCGACCAAGAGTGACTGCCTCCGCAGCTCCAGGGCATCTTCAGGAGACAGGTTCTTATTGAAGGTGTCTAAAACCTTTAGATTCGGCATATCCTTGACAGCGTCATAAAGCCCGGTGGTGATAAACGTCATGGACCCGCCCCAGGAGACGGTCTTGGCGCCGGTCCTGGGAAGAATTTTCTCCAAAACCAGATGGCCTGCGTCAACTGCATTATCTGCCATGAAGACCTCGAAATTGTTCCCCTCCAATGCCTCTTTGAGGTCTGTTAGACGTAACTTCCAGTAATTTTCGATAGGATTTTCCATTTCTTCCTCCCTCCATTTCCAATATTCAATCTCTCACAGTCCCATAAACTTGGCGGCAATCCCCTTCATGATCTCGCTGGTCCCGGCAAAAATAGACAAAACCCTTGCGTCCCTCCAGGCCCGTGCGATCGGATATTCCTCGCAATACCCGTAGCCCCCGTGAAGCTGCACGCACTGATCGGCAACACGCATAGCCATTTCAGAGGTCCAGTACTTGGCCATGGATACGTTCACCACCACATTTGCCCCCTCCATATGATCGACGACCAGTTTATCGACAAATGTCCGGCCCAACCTGACCTCGGTGGCCATCTCAACGATCTTGAACTGGGTGTTCTGGAACTTGGAAATGGGACGGCCAAAGGCGCTCCTCTCCTTGCAGTACTCGATGGTCATCTCCAACATACGTTCGGCAGCGGTTACTGCGATAATGCAACACATAAGCCGCTCCTGCTGAAGTTTTTCCATCAGCATCATGAAACCTGATCCCTTCTGCCCAAGGCGGTTGCTTTTGGGGACGCGGCAGTCGCTGAAAAAGAGTTCGGCAGTGTCCTGACTGTGCCACCCCACCTTTTTTATCTTTTTACCCTTTTCAAATCCCGGTGTGCCCTCCTCCACCACATAAAGATCAATAGCCTGATATGGATTTTCGACAGAAGGATCTTTAACTGCCAAGACAAGCAGTCCGCAGTTAAGCCCGTTACTGATGAAGGTCTTCTGGCCATTGATAATCACGTCATCTCCATCCTCCACGGCAGTGGTCCGAATGGCGGCCAGGTCGCTCCCTGTATTGGGTTCTGTCATGGCTACGGCCGTGATCAGCTCCCCGGAAATACACCCGGGAAGGTATTTTTTCTTCAATTCTTCAGAGCCGAAAGAGGTGATATACGGGACAACAATATCGCTGTGCAACGGCGTGGCCAATCCGGTATTCCCTGTCTTCCCTAACTCCTCGGTCAGTATGACCGAATAGAGAAAGTCAGCGCCCAGACCACCATATTCCTCTGCCACGTCCATACAGAGAAACCCCTGTTCCCCCATTTTCAGCCACACGCTTTTGGGTACTTTGCCGGCTTCCTCCCACTCGTCTGCATAGGGGATCACCTCTTTCGCAAAAAATCTCCTTGCCGCTTCTCGAAAGATCCTGTGTTCCTCAGTGTATTCAATAATCTCCATCGGGTAATTCTCCTCCTTTTTTCGAGGTTCAAAGTCTTCCGCCTTTGGGCGGGATCTTCGACGGGTTTCAGGGGTTACATAAGACCCTCATCTCATCTGGTGAAATTCTTTGCCCTATGCGGTCAAGTTTAAGCTGTGTAGATTAAGCATAACCACACAGGGCGAAATTTTTTGTTCACAGTTGGACATCATAATATAATTACCGGATTTGCGCAACGGCTCTTTCTTTTAGCTTATCGGACATAGAGAATGGTTGATTTCTTCCCTTTTTTTGCATAACTTTAACTGAGGCGTAAGGCGTCAGGCGACGGGCACAAGGCGCAAGGAACGTAAAAAGCATCCAGCATCCAGTATCCAG
>CAZFSF010000153.1:0-5472 GCA_964522045.1 uncultured Desulfobacteraceae bacterium | reverse complement strand
CATTTCCTATAGGAAAAAGACCCTTTTTTCAATCCATTAACCGTTTAAAAACAATTCCTCAAAATCCAACCTAAGCGTCAATTTTGTGAAGCTATTTTCGAGTTAGCCCTTATTGCCAATATCTCTGTTTTCTTCCCCTCTACCTAAGGTTATTGAGATTATATTGCACTGTCGAGTATAAAACCACATCCATCGCAGGATGTAAAGATGTAGGGCTGCATTTCATATGCGATCCTCGGATGCGCCAAGAACTCTCCTGTTCAGACCCTATTGTTCTTGTGATACCGATTCTCTTGATTTCCATATAAACCAAGGGTTTGATATTTGTTTGGCGTTTTGTCAAAAATTCAGGATAAAATCTGAATTGCTGGTAGAATATTGTTGACAGCCTGAACAGGCAAGTTAAAATATTTTTGCCAAGTGCATCAGCCCCACCAATGCTGTCCTTATCGGACACAGGAAACGAATGCGGGATCAAAACCCCGGGCTGGAGGTATTTTGATGCATTATGCTCTTCTGGACGTGACATGAATATAGTAAAGGATATCATCAAGAAAGTCGAAAATACCATTTCAAAATACCGCATGGTCGGGCGTGGAGATCGTGTAATCGTTGCCATATCGGGAGGGGCGGATTCTGTCTGCCTTTTAGACGTACTCCACAGTCTCAAGGAGGTTCTGGGGATAGAATTGGTAGTAGCCCATTTTGATCACGGGCTTAGACCGAACGAGGATGAATATGAGACTGACTTTGTCAAATCCTTGGCGGCATCTTTTAATTGCGATTTTGTTACGAAAAAGGCTGGTCCTGCAATAGAGCCGGGGACCGCATCATTAGAGGAAAGGGCCAGAGATGTTAGATACCGATTCCTCGAAGAGGTCAAAGAAGAATTTGCTGCTCAGAAAATAGCCATGGGCCACAACCTGAATGACCAGGCCGAGACTGTCCTCATGCGGCTATTGCGGGGAAGCGGTCCATCAGGCCTCTCCGGTATACCACCCGTTCGCGATAGCCACATAATCAGGCCGTTGATCGAGTCGACCCGGAGCCAGATTGAATCTTACCTTTCTAACAGGGGGATCATATACATAACGGATTCTTCCAATTCCGAAACTAAGCACTTGAGAAATGAAATCCGTTTAAACCTCCTTCCTCAGCTCGAAAAATACCAGCCCAAGATCGTTGAGCTTCTCGGCAGGACAGCCGGTATCATGCGAGAAGAAAACACGTGGTTAGAGGCAAAGGCAACAAGATGGTTAAAAAAGTGGGCCGAAACCGGTTCAAATAACGAGATCATGCTTCCTTTATTCCGGTTCAACTGGTTGCCCGAGCCCCTGAAGAATCATGTTATCAGGCAGGTATTGAAAAGAAAAGGTGGGAGTCTACGACGGATAAGCTTGCCGAATATTGATGCTATAAAGCAGATAGCAACGGGCAGAAAGCCTCAGGCAGAGGTCACCCTGCCCAACATGCTTGCGGTTAAAAAGGTATATGACAGACTGATTTTTTCAAGGGCAGGGCCCAAAACGTCCAAAAGTTTTTGCTATGTTATAGAGAAACCTGGAGCATTTGATCTGGAAACCTTGGGCAGCACAATGCAGATCGAGGAAGTTGAAAGAAAGGCCGTTCCGGGGCTTAAAAACTCCGCCTGGACCGCCTGTTTTGACGCAGACCGAATCACCTATCCATTAATGCTCAGAAATTTCCGGCCCGGTGACAGGTTCGTCCCCCTTGGAATGACAGGCCACAAAAAACTAAAAAGTTTTTTCATTGACATGAAGATCCCATCCGATGTCAGGAAACAAATACCAATATTGACCCAAACGAATAAACCGATTTGGGTCTGCGGCCTGAGAATTGATGATCGGTTAAAGGTCACATCAAGGACCCGGAGGATTTTGAAGATCACATTTGACGCCCAAGGGAGCACTTTGTATGATTACCGGTAAATACTCACGTAGTCAGGCTGAAGCTGTTTAGACTGAAGGCTGAAGAGGTCAAAAGAGCACGATTACCGCACTTTGGCGGAGAAACAGCCGATTCTCGCACCAACCATGGCTTCAAAATGCGCTGTATTGCCGCTTTTCCTAACAGGCTTCAGCCTTTAGCCTACCCACCTGAGCAGTTACGATTACCGGACAAATCAGAAGTGGAACGGTTTTGATGTGCTAATGACAATAAAAACCGCCCTGCAAACGGCAAAAATGCCGTTTTTGGGGCGGTCCTCTTAAGGCGGGTTGCCTCTTTACTTACTTCCCTGGCGGTGTCGGTCTCAAGACGCCATTCTTATCCCTCTTGTTGGGATAAGGCTGCTTTGGCAGCGGGGCACCGGGAAGCTCCGCAATTGATTTTCCGTATTTCCAACCGGGCGGGCATACAGCGATATATCTTGCGTAACCGCCTGTCCCACCTTCAGGCTTTGCAAAGCCGATAAGGATAAGGGCGCCTGCTTCGGGGACTTTGTCCAGATTTTTCATCCCCTCGGCCTGGCAAAAGTTATGCGTCAGCAACCAGGTCTCCCCAATCATGTCTGACGTGGTATCGGTATCCAAGGGTTCATGCCCGTGAAAAAGGATTTTTCGTTCGAGGTGCAGAAGTTTGAGCGCATCTAATTTGATCCCTGGAAAAGGGGCATTGGCAAATCGTTTTGTATCATTCCATTTTTTGTACCAATCTGAACGAACCGCCACCACCGACCCCTCAGGGATCTTGCCATACTTGGCTTCCCACGCCTTTATGTCCCCGACAGTTGCATGATAACCGGGGTCCTTTTTCGCCTTTTCATGGATATCGATTATCACCAGCGGCCGAACCGAATAGGTGGCAGGGAGGTCGCTGATGGTGGCCCCGTATTCGTAGAAATGGGCAGGCGGATCTAATTGGGTTCCATATTGATCTGTCACAAGCTCATAAGCAGTACAGATAAACCCATGTTTTTTATACTGGAAGGCTTCACCGATGGTACAATAATCCTTGATTTCCTGGCCCGCCACTCCCGGCTTGAATTTCGCGCTTCCAAATCCGGGCCAGACAGGTATGTTAGGGTTGAATGCATGGGTGAGATCAACATATTTTGCCTTTTTCAGGACTTTGTTGTAGACGTCCCAGAGTTTCGTATCTGCACTCATTGCGGGCGTTATGGTTATTGTTAATTGCACAATGGCAAAGGCAGCAACAAAAACAATCCATTTTTTCATAACCTCTCCTCCTTCTTTTGAGACTAAAAGTTTTCAGTGATTAATCATCGCCATTTTCCTCCCTATCACCCCCTTCTTGTGTACAATCTTCCATCTAAAAACGGCGCACAACACTCAAAAATCTATCTAACCTCTAAAATTCTTGCAGGGAAGATAATAGGGAAAAGAGAATTGAGTGTCAAGCCGACTCTTTTTACTGTATTGTTTTTAAGAAAGCTTTAAAAACTACTCCATTTGCTGTAAAAGAAGGGGGGTACAACTGTTAAGTGCGATAGATCTGAAGAGACATCAAAGGAGTTAGACTATGATCCGGACAAAACTATGGTTCAGATGCGCTGCCATGCATGATCCGGTAACGCCGATTATTGTCAAACCGGCCCTGATCGGATGGGATGCCAAGAAAAGGGATGTTGAACTGACCATTGAACGAGCCCTTAAGGGTGACGAACTGGTCCTGAGGATGCAGGGATGGGTGACCGTTGATGTAAAAAAAGTCATCGATATCGTCAAGAGATACGGATTCCTCAAGGTCTTGGATGAACGGGACCTCGTGGTAGAGGTGGAAACGAAAAAAGACCTCGAAGCACTGAGCGGGGAAATCTTAGAAGCCTTTGGGGACCAGTTGAACCTGGAGACAATATGACCCAAATAAATTCCGACCCGGTTGAGATCCCCATCGACGGGACCCTGGACCTGCACACCTTTGCCCCCGGTGATGTGTCTTCCTTAGTGGAAGAGTACCTCTGGGCGTGTCTCAAGAAGGGCATCTATGAAGTCAGGATCATTCATGGAAAGGGAAAGGGCGTTCTCCGCAGGATCGTCCATGCACGGCTTGAAAAAGACCCCAATGTCTTAGACTTCAGCCTTGACGCCGGTCCTTCGGGCTGGGGGGTGACCGTGGTCCGCCTCAGAGGGGACTCAGATTGACCCGTATCCAAGTTTCCGAACTGCTTCGAACATCCGCTCTCTGTCAACCGGCTTTACCCGTCCGACAATCCATTCCCGGAATTTTTCGCCGGCAGGAAGAGACTGTTTGTAGCACATCAGGTCCAATTTGACACCCAGGGCCTCTGCAACCCTTGTGGCCATTAAGGGCCACACTTCACCTATATCACCCACAACCGGGACACTGCCCGGGATCCTGGCAAACCCCGACATCTCCATACGAAAAGGGATGCGCATCGATTTTGTCTTGGGGAGACCCTTGTGAACCGCATCTGATACCATCCCCGATTCCCTCTCATTTGTCCACGCCTTCTCTAAGTTAGGATCGAGGTCTATCCTGATGATCTTTTTATCTCTCAGAGAATACGTCCACCCCCCTTCCCAGTCAGACCATAACCCATGACCGGTAAAGAGCTCAAACGGCCCGTCATGGATCTCCTGTGAAAAAGCAAGGGCAGATTCGATAATCACATCGGCGCTGCCGAGGAGTTCGGCAATCCGCTGGCTCCTCCCGGATACTGGGATGGAATCGGCAACGGCCAAACCTACCTCTCCACCACCGACCAACTGTGGTACGGTCACCAGCACCGGAATATTGTTAAGGGCCCCCGCCCCTATCATGGTATATGGGTCAGCACCGTAACCGGCCACCTGCTCAAAGGGGAGGCCATGCCGCCTGGCAAGGGCCAGGACATCACGCGCCAATCTCTCCGTGCGAAGACCGGTGGGATAGGCCATATTTCCGGCAACCTTGACGATAACATCCCCTTTGGCCCGTCTCATCCTCCGGTAAAGCTTAGTGTCAATATGGATTTCGCGCTGGTACTCCTCCAACCGGGCCTTTGAAAGCATGCTGACCTCAAACTGCCCGTCGCAGGGGAGTTTATCCCCAGCAAACCCAAAGGCCTCGCCGTTAAACCGCTTTACCTTTTCCAGGGTCCCTGCCATCTCATGGTTGATAACCGCGGAACTGGTGGAGACCCCGTCGATAAGCCCTTTATGCATCAGTTCCGCAATAAGGGTCGTCACCCCCTCATGGATGTTCGGGCCACTCCCCACCCCAGCAACCACCTTCCCGCCCCGCTTTTTGGCCTCAACGATTATTTTTATGGCCTGGTTCAGCCTTGATCGGGTCTTTGCGGCAAGGCCCTTGTACATTGCTGCTATTGTTTCTTGATCAATAGCCATGGGAATATTCCTTTCATTTTGAGCTTATTGAATACTGGCTGCATTCCACCTATCATAACAAATTCCTCTGATGATGGAAACCCTGTGGGATCCCTGGAATTCTTCAGCCTTCCGCCTTAAAGGCACTGTTGACCCGATAGGG
>CAZFSF010000152.1:0-5576 GCA_964522045.1 uncultured Desulfobacteraceae bacterium | reverse complement strand
TTGAGTCTGACACAGATATGGGCGAAAAAGACAGTTTTCGTTCAGGCACTAACTATTTGACGATCTCTGTAGAATAACCTGGAGCAAGGTTCTATCATTGAAAGGTGAAAAATACTTCCGTAAAATATGGATATCGGTTTTTTTTATCTGTTTTGTGCTGCTTTTGCTGTCTTCAACTTCCGGTCTCAGACAACCGTGGAATCCCGTAGAGCAATTAGTTGTAGAAATTTCCGCTCCCTTCCAAAAACTCATCAAACTAACCATAAACTTCACAAGGGATTTCTGGTTAAACTATTTCTGCCTGATAGATGTCCGTCATGAAAACACCCGGTTGCAGCATGAGATCAACTCCTTCAGAAGGGAAAATAGCCGATACAAAGAATTGTTGGCTACCCATGAAAGACTCCGGAAACTTCTCCAATTTAAGGAGGTCATTCGGCGACCGGTTGTTGCGGCTCAAGTTATAGGACTGGACCCAACCGGATGGTTCAAATCAATAATTATCGATAAGGGGAAAAGTGCCGGACTGAAGTGGGACATGCCGGTGGTGAATGCGTCAGGTGTGGTGGGAAGAATCGTTTCTATTTCAACTGACTACGCCAAGGTCTTGTTAATTATCGATCAGAACAGCGCTGTCGACTGTCTGACGCAACAGTCCCGTGATCGGGGGATGGTGAAAGGATTGTCGACGGATGTTTGTAAAATGGATTATATGGCGAAATCCAGCGATGCTGTTGTTGGGGAGATGGTCATTACCTCAGGGCTGGGAGGCATTTTCCCAAAAGGACTCCCGGTAGGAAGGATATCGAGAGTGAAAGAGGTATCTGGGGACTTTTTCAAGGAGATTGAGGTCACGCCGTCTGTTGATTTCTCCAAGTTAGAAGAGGTCCTTGTCATACAAACCGCAAATAGCAGTGGGCAAGGGAGTGGCTAAAATGAACTAAAGTGAGTCCTGCGACGGGATGAGATTTCTTAGCTGTAGTTCTATATTTAAACATTTGAAGAGTTGTCAAGGCCGGGAAGGAGAAAAGATAGTCACATCACAAGAAAGGAGAAAACTAAGCTTTTGTCTTGCCGCATGGTTGTTTGGGGTTTCATTTACACTATTGAAGGGGATCTGGTTCGATCCCTGGGGTGTGAGTATTTTTAACCTGGACCTCTTGACCATCTTAACGGCCTATCTCTTTCTGTCCTTTGGTCGAATGCAGGCAGGCGCCTTCGCGTTGGGGCAGGGGCTCTTGATCGACATCTTCTCCAGCGGTTTGAACGGCCTTTTTACCTTTCTCTATCTAAGTGTTTTTTTGGGGATATATTTAGGTTCGCTGTTTTTTAACCTCCAAAGCGCCAAAGGGCAGATAATGATAGTAACGTTAGTAATTTTTTTTAAGTATATTGTATTTTTAACTGTTCTTTCTCTTTTTTCCAACAGTATCATTTTTTCAAAGTCATTCCTCAGTGCTTCAGCAATTTCTATAATAGGCACCGGTCTAATTACCCCGATTTTTTTCATCTTTTTCAATTGGTTGATGGGTATTTCCGGAAGAGAAGCTGACACCCCTATTTCTGAAGAGCTGTAGGGTTGACGTACCATAGTAAAAGGTTCTTTTTCGAAATCCTCAAGCATCTGAATGATTATTAGCACTTTAAAGGATAAGATCAAGGTGTTGAAAACATCAAATTTCGATCCTGTATCTTCAGAGGTTTTCGGCAAACAACTGAAAATCGCGATGATATTTGTCTTGATCGTATTTGGCATTTTAATTTTGAGGCTGTGGTTTCTGCAGATTGTAAACGGGTCAGCCTACCGGGCCAAATCTGAGCATAATCGTATCCGTCTTCACGTTATTGCACCTTTCAGGGGAATGATTTTTGATAGAAAGGGTAGAGTGCTCGTGGACAACCGGCCATCGTACGACCTTTATGTAATTCCAGAGGAAGTTCAAGACCGGCCTCAATTGTTGAAAAGATTGAGCTTATTCGCAGATCTCGATTCGAAGCATGCAGGGCGGATTCTGGATAAAGCGGCCTGCGGGTATCCCTTTAAGCCGGTGTGTCTCAAAAAGGGCATATCCCGTGATGAGCTTGCCAAGATAGAGACTCATAGTTTTGACTTGCCTGGTGTTATGATCAAGGTCAGACCGGAGCGGCACTATTTCTATGAAGGCCTCGGGTCCCACGTTCTCGGTTACTTGGGTGAAATCAGCGAAGATCAATTGAGGGGCGGGCAGTTCCGGGATAACAAATCAGGTGATTTGATCGGAAAAACGGGTGTGGAGAGAAAATGGCAGACCTTATTAAACGGTGTTCGCGGTGGTGAACAGGTAGAGGTAGATGCTGTCGGCCGAAGAATAGAGGTTATTTCGCGCAGGGCTTCTGTTTCGGGAGCGAACATATGTTTGACAATTGACAAAGATTTACAGATGTTAGCTGAAGAATTACTCCACGGGAAGCACGGAGCGATTGTGGCCATGGATCCCTCGAATGGGGAAGTTCTGGCGTTGGCAAGCAGCCCCTCTTATGACTCCAATCTGTTTATTCAAGGGATTGACCGAAGAACCTGGCAAAATATTGTTTCATCAAAGGATTTTCCTCTTCAAAACAGAGCTCTGACCGGTCAATATCCCCCTGCATCGATTTTTAAGATCGTGGTTGCTTTAGCAGGGCTCGAGGAGGGGGTTATTACCCCGGAAGAAGAGATCTTTTGTAATGGCACTTTTACCTTAGGAAAACAGAGATACCGTTGCTGGAAGAAATACGGGCACGGGAAGGTAAACCTTCACAGGGCCTTGATGGAATCCTGTGATGTGTATTTTTATAATGTGGGGAGAAGGCTGGGTGTCGACAAGATCGCCGAATATGCGAGGCGCTTAGGCTTGGGAAATAAGACCGGTATAAATCTGGACCACGAAAAGGGTGGTTTGATCCCCACAAGCGAATGGAAATTAAGAAGATGGGGTGTCCCCTGGCAGGCCGGGGAGACCATCTCCACTTCTATCGGGCAGAGCTTTGTACTGACAACCCCCATACAGATTGCCACCCTTATTTCAGCTGTTTTTAACGGAGGCCGTATATTCACGCCCCAGGTGACCAAGTGGGTTAGGAAAACCGGGGGGAAGAGCCTCTTTGAATCTTCGCCGCAGTCACCCAGAAATGCGGGAATTAGGCAGGAATATCTGGATCTTGCAAGAAATGCACTTATAGGTGCTGTTAACCAACCCCATGGTACCGGTTCGAAGGCGAGGATAAAGGGGCTTGCAGTTGCAGGAAAAACGGGAACAGCACAGGTAGTAGCCCTTAAGAAGGAAAAGGAGAAAAAAAGTGGATCTGAAATCCCCTGGAAATTCCGGGACCATGCCTGGTTTGTTGCTGTTGCGCCGGCAGATACGCCCAAGATTGCAGTGGCGGTCCTTATTGAGCATGGCGGGCACGGAGGAAGCGCTGCTGCTCCAATCGCCAAGGAGTTGATAAAGGCCTATCTTCAGGTCCCGTTGTGATTTGAAACTGGATGCTGGATTCTGGATACTTAACCACTTAAACTCTCATTTGAAAAAACATGCTTGATCGAAGATTGATTCAGAATTTTGACTGGGTTTTGCTCCTGCTGCTGTTGTTCGAGGCGGGGATCAGTATCCTTAATCTCTATAGCGCTACTTATCCGATCCGGGATCTGGGAGGATTAGAGATCTTTACCAAACAGATTTATTGGTTTTTGATTGGATTTACTGTTTTTTTCCTGATGACCACTTTTAATTATTATCTATTGGAACGATTAGCCTACCCACTCTATTTCTTTGCCATAGCCCTTCTCATTTTGGTCCTAATTGTGGGAAAGGTGATGTCGGGGTCTCAACGATGGCTGAGTTTGGGGCCGATTTCTTTCCAACCGTCGGAATTGGCAAAGATCGCCATCGTGCTGGTCTTGGCGAAGTTTTTCAGTGAGAGGGGCGAGAACAGGGAATATCGATTGAGGGACCTCTGGCAGCCATTTGTACTCACCGCGATTCCCTGCTTCCTTATTCTGAAAGAACCTGACCTCGGTACTGCCCTTTTTCTGGGGATGATATCTATCTCTATGATTCTAATTGTCAAGGTATATTGGAAATCGTTAGTTATTTTTTTGTGTTCCTCTTTTTTGGCGGCTCCTTTGATCTGGTTTGGACTCAAGGAATATCAGCAAAAACGAGTTCTCTCATTTCTCAGCCCCGGTATGGATCCATTAGGAGCCGGATACCACGTCAATCAGTCCAAAATCGCTATAGGTTCCGGGCAGTTTTGGGGAAAAGGTTTTTTAAAAGGGACGCAGACCCGGCTGCACTTTTTGCCTGAGCAACACACCGATTTTGCCTTTTCAGTATTAGCCGAGGAGTGGGGTCTGATAGGATCGGCTGTCCTTCTTCTCACTTACCTCTTTATAATTTTGTGGGGCCTCAATATAGCAAAAAGTTCAAAGGATACGTTTGGTTCTATAGTGGCTGTTGGCATCGTAACCATTGTCTTCTGGCAGGTCGTAATAAACGTAGGGATGGTTACTGGGCTCCTGCCGGTGGTTGGAATTCCCCTTCTCCTTTTCAGCTACGGCGGGTCATCTTTGATTTCAACCATGGCGGCCATGGGGATACTTATGAATATCAGCATGAGACGTTTTATGTTCCAGTAGATGCTACCCCGGATAGAGCGAAATCGAAAAGGTTTCACGCCCCAGTACCATTTTCCGAAGCTACGGGCGAGGTAACCAAAGGTGCTAAGAAGCTAAGATCTAAGCAAATATTTCTTAGTTCTCTATAACAAGATCTAATCGGGAACTGCCTAAATCCCTAAATATCCAATATCGAATCGTCAATTCGTGGCCAATACCGCTTTTTGTTGCATGAAAACAGGGGGCTATGGTATAGGTTTCAGGTTCCCCTATTTCCATGTTTTTATACAATCTTCAATCCTATTGGAAGGCCGGAGACAAATAGATGTCTGTGCATATATCCCGAATTATGGTACAAACCACCGGAAAGACTGACGTTATTGATGTAACGCATCAGGTTATGGGTGAGATCGGAAAGTCGAATGTGCAAGACGGGGCGGTTACCCTCTTTATCCCCGGGTCTACTGCCGCCCTTACCACCATTGAGTTTGAAAGCGGAGTCATAAACGATCTGAAAAAGGCGATAGAAAAAATGGCCCCGGAGGATATATATTACGAGCATAATGAGAGGTGGGGCGACGGAAACGGTTACTCCCATGTCCGTGCGGCCATTTTTGGGGCATCGTTACATATACCGATTGTTGAGGGCAAAATGACCTTGGGCATGTGGCAACAAATTGTGCTCCTTGATTTTGATAATAGACCTCGCGAAAGACGTATTGTGGTTCAAGTATGACGCCCACGTAAAAAGTCCTTTTTACATGGATTTAGGAATTTGGGAATTGCTAATTTGGAAATTTAGTACCTAATTTATTCAAATCAAATTATGTTTGCGAAAGATTTTTCATATAGCCATAGTGGGCAGAATGATACGTTTTTGCCCTTTGCGGCTTTGCGTCTTTGCGCAAGATCTGTTTGGTTCCGGCTTTGCCAGGTTAGG
>CAZFSF010000151.1:4613-5670 GCA_964522045.1 uncultured Desulfobacteraceae bacterium | reverse complement strand
TTTCTGCCGGCGTTATGGAAATGGACAAATTCATAGCAGAAGTAAATCGCAGCGCAGAAGACGTGGGAAGGATAAGCGTTCAGCTTGCCCGGATCATTGAGCAGGTTCAAGCCCTGTCGCCCAGCTTTGAGAACGTTAATGTGTCCATGGGGCAGCAGTCGGAAAACGCCCAGAAAATCAATCTGTCTATGGCAAATTTAAGCGAAGAGATGCAGCAGACAATGGATTCCCTGCGGGAAACCTATGGCGCTATTGAGCAATTGAATGAGGCCGCAAGAGGCCTGCAGGACGAGGTGTCGCGTTTTAAGGTAGAGTGAGGGGATTGGTGATTGATGATTCGTTTATTTTTTATCATATTGTTCCTTTTGAGTTCTGTCCCGGTCAGTTTTGCTGATACGATCATCCTGGGCGCTGAAAATGACTGGGTCCCCTACTCGAACCATGATGGCACAGGGATGGCGAATGAGATCGTCCTTGCCGCTTATAAAGCAGTTGGCATTGATGTCAAGCTCCAGGTGGGTCCCTATAACCGGCTATTGAAGATGGTCAGAAACGGAGAGATCTTAGGGGCCTTCAACGTGCCGAAGGAGAGTTCTAATGAGAAAGAATATATATTTGGAAAGACACCGCTTTTTACTGCTTTGTCGGCCTATTATTACAATGTCGAGGAACCGTTGTCCGCCACTCGGAAGGAAGAGCTAATAAACGGGGAAAAGGTGGGAGTGGTCTTTGATTATGGATATGGCGAGTTTTTTTCTAATAATGACCGGGTCACTAAAATAAAGGTGAGGTCAGATTTGCTGAATCTGCGGAAGTTGGCCAAAGGTCGGATTGATGCGACAATATTGTATGATAAGACTGCCCGAAAACTTATTGGAGAAAACGGTTTGTCCGGCAAAATTCAAAAGGCTTTTAACAGCGAAACGGCTGAAATCTATGTCGCATTTTCTAAGGTCTTTCCCAAGGCCCAATATTATGCTGACAAATTGGATGAAGGCTTAGCAATTATTAAGGCCACCGGGACCTACAAAAAGATTATAGATGCCTACTGAACTTC
>CAZFSF010000151.1:0-4513 GCA_964522045.1 uncultured Desulfobacteraceae bacterium | reverse complement strand
AATAGTCAATATTCAATCCACAGGGGGGCTCAGGGCATGCTGGTACTGCTCTTTTATTTGGGTGACGTCATGTATACCATGAAATGTGAGAAGGTGAGGGAAGTTGCCCCGTTGGTGAAGCTCAAGGAGATGCCGCATACCCCGGATTACTTTGCCGGTCTCTTCAATTATCGGGGTGTTATCGTCCCTGTGATCGACCTGCGTATCCTGATTCAGGGACGACCGTGTGAGATGCGGCTGAGCACACGGATTGTCCTTGTGGACTATGTTAGAGACGACAATACGCCTTACATTCTCGGGCTTATGGCGGAACGGGTGACCGAGGCGGTAAAAAAATCTGAAGATGCTTTTGTATCGCCCGGGCTGAGCATGCAGGAAGCTCCCTACCTTGGGGGTTTTGTTATGGAGGACAAGGAAATGATTCAATATATCGATTTGGACCTTCTGCAGAACAGCTTTAAGTTCCTGCCCATGCTCGAAGGTGGCAATAATGTCCCTGACGATGATTGAATCTTTGCTTGAGAAAGAGATTGGGGTATCTGCGAGCGCAATCGGCCCTGAAGTTATAGCCAAGGCAGTGCACCTTCGCGTCGCTGAATGCGGATTGGCTGACATCAAGACCTATCTTAACCTTGTAAAGACGTCCGAAGAGGAACAGGGAAATCTGATAGAAGCAGTAGTTGTGCCGGAGACGTGGTTTTTCCGGAACAAGAACTCATTTGCTTTTCTCTCTAATTACGTTACAGGGGAATGGCTGCCAAAACATAGGGGTGACCGCCTGCGTGTGTTAAGTGTTCCATCCTCCACGGGAGAGGAGCCTTACTCCATTGCAATGGCCCTTATGGATGCGGGGATTGAAGAAGATCGCTGTCATATAGATGGAGTGGATATAAGTGAGGCGGCCCTCGGAAAGGCTAAATCAGGGGTTTATACCAAAGGGTCTTTCCGTGGCGATGACCTGTCCTTTAGAAAACGCTATTTTGAACCAAAGGGCGATGCCTATCAGCTTAACCCTGGCGTCAGAAAATGGGTGCGCTTTATTAAGGGGAATTTGTTAGATGACGGCCTTTTTATGGCCCAAAAGTCCTATGACATTATCTTCTGCCGCAATCTATTGATTTATCTGAGCCCAGAGGCAAAGAGGCGTACTTTTGAAATTCTGGACCGGTTGTTAGTTAGGTCCGGGATCCTGTTTTTGGGTCATGCGGAGCGACAGGCGGCGATCGAGTGGGGGTTCGCCGGTATTCCTGAATTTGGTATTTTTGCCTGTCGGAAAGAACGACGTAAAAGGGAAAACAGGACTAACCCGGCTGTTAATGTTCAACCTCAGCCCTGCCAGAGACTGTTTGAAAAGGCTGGCAAGGGGCTTGGGGCACTCCCCCGTTCGCACCCACCAGTCGCCACTGACGAGGTCTTTCAGCCTAAGGTTTTGAGCGAACAGTCAGATAATAGGGGATCTCTTGAAGGGCATAAAGATCTGTTTAATGAAGCACAGAGGTTGGCGGATCAGGGGTCTCTTCTTTCAGCGCTGGAACTTTGCGAGACTTATTTAAGGGAAAATCCTGTTCATGTTCAGGCCCATTTCCTGATGGGCCTTATACTTGAAGCCCTGGACAATGAGGAAAGGGCTGAAGAGTTTTTTAACAAAGCGATTTACCTCGACCCCAATCATTACGAGTCCCTGAATCATCTCTCCTTTGTAGTTGAGCACCGTGGTGACAAGGATAGGGCCGCCCATCTGCGAAGGAGGGCGCAGCAGTTCTCTCAGAACGGATGAAAGTTGCAACCCGGATAAACCGGTTAAAGTGCAACGTAGATCCCGCCTTCAGTTAAACTGATGCGGGGAACCAAAAAGGTCTTTTGCAAAGGCGCAAAGCTCGCAAAGAAAGACAATGAAATAATCCGTAAGTTCTAAAAGGACCGATTATGCAGAAGGAAGAAAGCTGCTGGAAACGGATAGGGGTATGGGGGAAAGAAGAGCCCCGCTGCCCCAGGCTTAAAGAAGTTATCCATTGCCGCAATTGCGATCTGTTTACCCAGGCGGGCAGAAATCTCTTAGAACGGGACCTCCCTGTGGAATACAAGAATGAGTGGGGCCAGGTCCTATTGGAAAAAAAGGGTGAGGATCCGATCGGGACATTCCCGGTGGTCATATTTCGGGTTGAAGGGGAATGGTTGGCTCTTCCGGCCCGGGTTTTTTCAGAGATTATAAACAGGGTTAGCATCCACACTCTACCTCACCGAAAAAAGGAGGTCTTGAAGGGCATAGTAAATGTTCATGGTGAAATACAGATATGCGTTTCGTTAGAACGCCTGATCGGCCTGGAGGAAGAAGCCGAAGATAAGGAAAAGAAACAGAAGCTGCATGACCGGATGATGGTGGTGAACAAGGATGGGAATGTCTGGGTCTTCCCTGTGAAGGAGATCCATGGAATCCATCATGTCTATCCCGATCTATTCCAGAATGTTCCTGTGACCGTTGCCAAATCCAAATCCTCGTTTACTAAGGAAATTTTTAAATGGAAGGATAAACACGTGGCCTTATTAGATGACGAACTTCTGTTCTACAGTCTGAAAAGGAGCATCCAGTGACAGAAGACAACGGGCAAGACCAGGGCGTTTTTTCTATGATGGACCTCTTCCGGTCAGATGTGGAGAGCCATTCCGCGACAATAAGAGATGGCCTGTTGGCGCTCGAGGCCAACCCGGAAGCCTTGGACAGGATCGAGTCCATGACGCGGGCCGCACATTCCATTAAGGGGGCCGCGCAGATCGTTGAACTGGATGCGGGGGTAAAAGTGGCTTGGGCAATGGAGAAATGCCTTATCGCAGTCCAGAAGAGTGAGATGTCCTTAGGCGAAAATCAGATCCATATTCTCCTTAAGGGCGTTGACATGCTTAACCTCATGGCTGAGGCTATTTGCAAGGGCGAATCAGAATGGATTTATGATCATCAGGAAGAGATTGAGCACCTCATTGCGGGTATGATTGTTTCCCATGAAACGCTGGCCGATTCGGATGGGGATGCTCTCATAGAGGGAAAAAGCCGAACAAAGGTCGAAGGAACTCCGCCCAGGGTGAAACCATCGCTATCCCCACATGCCATTCCAGAAAACGCTGAGGATGCAAATATTGAGGAAGCAGCATTGATTTCCGATCCTGGCATGCTGGATCTCTTTCGCACTGAAACACAAAGTAATGTTGCAATCTTAAACGACGGACTCTTGGCCTTGGGAGACAACACTGATGCCCCCGACCAACTTGAAACCTTGATGAGGGCTGCTCAGTCCATAAGAGGTGCAGCACGGATGATGGGCTTTGGCGACGCCGCGAATGTAGCTCATGCAATGGAGAACTGTTTTGTAGCTTCCCATAGGGGCGAGATATCCCTAATTGCAGATCAGATCAACATACTTCTCAGGGGCGTTGATATGCTCAACCAAATTGCTGACGCAGCAGGGGAGGGGGTATCAGCATCGGGTCAAAGGAACCAGAAAGATATTGAAGCGTTAGTTGAGGCTATAAAGGGGATTCTCTCACCGGAAATATCGATTCCACAGGAATTTCCAACTCCCCCGCCCCCTTCAGCCGGCCCGGTCTCAGGGGAAGAGAGTAAGACAGGAACCAAAGGAACTGCGGTAATCTCCGATCCCACCATGTTAGATCTTTTCCAGACAGAGGTGGAAACCTATGTGGCTGTATTAAATGACGGTCTGTTGGCCTTGGAAAACGATCCGGGAGCCACGGATCAGTTAGAGGCCCTTATGAGAGCGGCACACTCCATAAAGGGCGGGGCCAGGGTAGTGGGTTTGGATGTTGCCGTCAGGGTGGCCCATGTCATGGAAGATTGCTTTGTGGCAGCGCAAAAGGGGGAGGTGTCGTTAGGCTCAGATCAGATCGACATCCTGCTCCAGATTGTAGATCTCATGACCCAGCTTTCTCAATCTCTCAGTGAGGGTGGCATGGATTGGGTAAGTCAACACCGTCATGAGATTGACCGCCTGGTTGGTGCCATTTCGGCAATCATCGACGGAGAGGCGGCTGTTGATGTTTCTCCAATGGAAGTGACACCTTTCATGAAGTCGGCTCCGCCGGCCGAATTACCGGCAGAGCCGGACCAATCCCCTGCAGAGACTGCCGTTGGACTGCCGATCCTCCAGGAAGCAGCCGAAACGTTGCCCAAGCAAGCTCTAACGGAAATGGACCGGACAGTGAGGGTAACAGCAACGAAGATTGAGCGCCTAATGGGCCAGGCCGGAGAGGTAGTGGTAAGTGCGCGGGGTCTTCCGGCCTTTTCAGAAGCCCTTTTGGAGCTTAAGCGAAATCATTTCGAACTGCTCAGTATCTTAGAGGGGTTACAGGAGATCTTAGTGCAAAGGGGGAGCGACCCCCATGGCTACGATCTCTTGCTCCAGGCCAAAGAAAAAACCAAGGCAATAGGTCTGAATCTGGCTGAAAGGTTGAACCAGTTCGATATATTTAACAGCACTTCCGTTGCCCTTTCTGATCGTCT
>CAZFSF010000150.1:0-5894 GCA_964522045.1 uncultured Desulfobacteraceae bacterium | reverse complement strand
GCTGGGAGGGCGAAACAGAGAGAAAGGCGGTAACATCTTCCACGGTTTTTATGCCTGGAGTGTCCACCTCTATGATCGGGTTCAGCTCCTTGACCTCTTGCTCAGGCAGTGTCTGTGACTTTTTTACCTCTGCCCTTTCCAGATTAGCGGCATAATCGCACCCTGTGCATTTGATAATCTGGTCCTCTCCTGTTTCCGCTAACACCATGAACTCATGGGAATAGCTTCCACCAATGGTGCCTGTATCTGCCTCCACTGCCCTGAATTTAAGGCCGCACCTCTCAAATATCCTTGTATAGGCCTCATACATGGCTTCATAGCTGCGGTTGGCCCCCTCTTCATCAACATCAAAACTATAGGCGTCTTTCATTATGAATTCGCGGCCCCGCATAATGCCGAACCTGGGCCTTATCTCATCCCTGAATTTGGTTTGAATCTGGTAGAGGTTGATCGGCATCTGCTTGTAGGAGTGGATCTCCTTTCGTACGAGGTCAGTGATTACCTCCTCGTGGGTGGGCCCAAAACAGGCATCGCGGTCGTGACGGTCTTTAAACCTCAGGAGTTCACGGCCATAATGCTCCCATCTGCCGCTCTCCTGCCACAGCTCTGCCGGTTGAACAGCGGGCATAAGGATCTCTATTGCGCCGGCCCGGTTCATCTCTTCCCTGATGATGTCCTCCACCTTTCTTATAGACCGGAGGCAGAGGGGAAGATAGGTGTAAACCCCTGACGTAAGCTTCCTTATCATGCCTGCCCTGATCATCAGCTGATGGCTGATTACCTCAGCGTCCGAAGGTGCTTCTTTATGTGTAGGGATGAAGTATTTTGAGTATCGCATGTTTGTATGTGTATCTCCTTATAAGTAAGCGTTCACGGTTGTCGGTTCACAGTTGGCAGTTTCTTCAATGAACCATGCAACGATTGAAGCATTTTGGATGAGGACCCCATAATTCTCTTCTACCTTCTGTTTTTTCAACCGTGAACCGATAACTGTAAACCGTGAACGGTTACCCTTATAGTTTATGCCACCAGCCGTCTGACTTCGTTGATAAGGATCTCGGCTAATTGATCTTCAGGTATTTTCTTTACAACCTCTCCTTTCCTGAATAGTATCCCCTGCCCTCTGCCCCCTGCTACGCCAACATCGGCCTCCTTAGCCTCGCCTGGACCGTTTACCACACATCCCATTATGGCTACCTTTGGCGATGCCTCAATGTCCGAAACAGCACTTTCCACTTTTTCCACGAGGGAAAAAAGGTCTATTTCGCACCGGCCACAGGTAGGGCAGGATATGATTTCGGGGCCCCGCGATCTGAGGTCGAGAGATCTCAGGATCTCATAGGCGACCCTTATCTCTTCTACCGGGTCTCTCGTCAGAGACACGCGGAAGGTATCGCCAATCCCCCGGGCTAAGAGATATCCAATGCCGATAGCGCTTTTTACGGTGCCAGAGATAAGCGTGCCTGCCTCTGTGACTCCCAGGTGCAGAGGATAATCCACCTCTTGACTGAGTAGCTCATAGGCCTTGATGGTGTTTATAACATTGGATGATTTCAGTGAAATCTTAATCAGGCCAAAATCTAAAGATTCTAAGAACTGCACATGCTCCATGGCGCTTGCAACCATGGCCTCGGGAGTGGGGCCTCCGTATCTTGACAGAATCTCCTTGTGCAGAGATCCTGCATTGACCCCTATTCTGATAGGGGCCTCCACATCTCGAGCCGCATTGACCACCTTTTCAACAGCTCTCTGACTCCCGATATTTCCGGGATTGATTCTCAGCCCATCAGCACCGGCGCCCAGGGCGCCCAGGGCAAGCCGATGGTCGAAGTGAATATCGGCGATGAGAGGGGTCCTGACCTTTTTCTTAATTTCTCCGAAGGCAGCCACGGCCTCTTCATCGGGAATGGCCAAACGGACAATCTCGCACCCTGCATGGGAAAGTTGTTCAATCTGATGAACAGTTGCAGAGACATCCCGTGTGTCAGTGTTTGTCATGGACTGGACAGCTATGAGTGCATTACCCCCTATCGGGATGTCGCCAACATGGATCTGACGGGTTTTTTTTCGTTCTTCACTGAGAGGCATGGGGATTTGCTCCGCTTAGGCATTTTTAATAAAGAAACATCGGTTTTCCGCTTACGTGCCTTACCTTGGGACGATACTCCTCAATATCATAGAGCTCCCGTATATCCACCCTCTTTTGCCCTGTGGTGATGGTGCTGAGCGGGATGTCCGTATAGTTTCCATTGCTCAAGGCGACGAGTCGTCCAAAGGTATTCTTCAGCAAGAGATCGATAGCCATGTTTGCGAAATTGACCGCTACCATCAGGTCTAAAGAGTCGGGCGAGCCGCTTCTCATAAGATAAGAGAGCCTCTGGTTGAGCACGTCCTGGCCTGTCAGTTTCTTGAGAATGGCCCCTGTTTCTTCTCCCACGCCGCCGAGCCTGCGGTGACCATATGCATCGCTTTCTCCTGACAGGAACATCTCACCGCCGATTATCTTGGCACCTTCAGATATGGTGATCATGGCATAATTTTTAGGATTGGCCCTTTTATCTTCCATGATCAACTTGGCAAGTTTCTCAGGTTCAAAGGGCACCTCAGAGATAATGGCCCGGTCGACGCCTGCGAGATAAGCGGATATCAATGATGTCTCTCCGCAATAACGTCCAAACAGCTCAATAACTGCAATCCTTTCATGGGATCCGGTACATGTCCGGAGGGCATGAATGAAGCCCACCCCCCGGGTTACGGCCGTGGAAAAACCTATACAATAGTCTGTGCCAAAGACATCGTTATCCATGGTCTTCGGGATGGCGATCACAGGAAATCCTTTACTGTGCAGCCTCTCTGCGAAACTCAATGTGTCGTCTCCGCCTATTGGGATAACGGCGTCAATCCCTAAATGCTCCAGGCCTCTGATGCAGTGAGAGGTGAAGTCATGGGTATCCTCTCCTTTATTGAAGGCACTTTTGAGAAAATCTGGTGTGTTTTTTTTCTTTACAACGCTCGGATTGGTTCGCGCCGTGTGGAGATAGGTCCCCCCGGAGCGGTCAATAGTCCGGACCTCTGCCGGGCTAAGTTCTTGGACGTGGTTTTTTGAGGCTTCAGGATCATCAGGGTTATACTCTAAGATCCCGGCCCATCCACGCCTGATCCCGAGGATAGTGACCCCTTCACTTGCCGCCCGGTAAACTAAGGCCTTGATGCAAGGATTAAGACCGGGAACGTCCCCGCCGCCGGTCAAAATGGCAATAGTCGGTTTTTTCTTAACTTTCTTCAGTGCCATTGAAAAACCTCCTCTGTTTTTTGTTCGGTCAAAACAACAATAAGGCCATGGATCGCCGAGGCCGGGTTGTCTTGGGCGGACTGCAAAGCTTAACCCTATAAATTAGAAGAACCATTCAACTGTGTCAAGATGATTTCTGCCTCGGCCTGTCAAACTGGGGGGAGCCAACAGCGAAATGGTCGTCTTCGGATTTATGTTGACAAGTCAGTACAAAAAGATATTCTATTTGCGCATCCTTCATTCACAAGTTTACACTTTTTTCGAAATGGAGTGTATTATCGAATTGAAAATCGGATGCCGAAACTGGAAATTTGAAATTAGATAAGAGCTCTACATTTTTCTGTTTGCCCCAATTTCAAATTTCACTGCCGAAATACAAGATCAACAAACCTGGGTTGAGTCCCGCTCACAAGCGGGATTCATGGATTACGTTAAGGAGATTTTTTTAATTCCTCAATTCCTAAATTCGCAATTCCGGTTTATCCGGGTTAGGTATAAATAACTTATAAGGAGGATAAATCATGTCTGTTTCGCAAAAAATCAGTGAGGCCATCGAAAGATCTTCCTGGATCAGGAAAATGTTTGAAGAAGGTGCCAAGAGAAAGGCGAAGTACGGGGCGGATAATGTCTTTGACTTCAGCTTGGGAAATCCTAACCTGGAACCTCCTGTCAAGCTTAATCAGGTCCTTGAAGATTTGGTCAGAGATCCCACTCCGGGGCAACACGCCTACATGCCAAATGCCGGTTTTGTTGAAACCAGACAGGCGGTTGCCAACTATCTCAATACCTTTAACAGAGATAAATTTTCTGCGGACGATATAGTTATGACTGTGGGGGCCGGGGGTGGCCTCAATGTGGTCTTGAAGACGATCCTTAACCCTGGAGAAGAGGTTATCATTCCAAAACCATATTTTGTGGAATATAACTTCTACCTTGATAACCATCAGGGAGTCCCAAAGCTTGTGAATACAAAATCCGATTTTTCATTTGATTTCGGCGCTATTGAGGAGGCTATGACAAAAAAGACAAGGGCAGTTCTGATCAATTCTCCAAATAACCCCACTGGTAAGGTCTACGGGGAGGATGAGTTGAAAGAACTGGCAACCCTTATGTCTCATTACAGTGGAAAGTTCGGGCAGCCCATATACCTTATCTCTGACGAGCCTTACCGCAAGATCGTCTATGACGGTGTGGTAGTCCCGGCTGTCTTTGATGCGTATAATGAAAGCTTTGTGGTGACATCATTTTCAAAAGATCTTTCACTTCCGGGTGAAAGGATCGGCTATGCTGCGGCCCATCCGGACATTTCAGATAAGAAAATGGTCTTAGCCGGCATGGTCCTTTGCAACCGGGTACTTGGCTATGTCAATGCCCCTGCCCTTATGCAAAGGGTGATTCCCCATTTACTGGAAGATAGCGTAGACATCTCCCTCTATCAGCAAAAGAGAGACAGTCTTTGCCAGGCGCTTTTGTCTTTTGGTTACGAATTAATGAAACCGGAGGGGGCCTTTTACCTGTTCCCGAAAACCCCGGTGGAAGACGACGTTGCTTTTGTAAGCGCACTTCAGGATGAGAATGTTCTGACTGTTCCCGGGAGCGGTTTCGGTGGTCCGGGTCACTTCAGGATTGCCTATTGCGTATCGGACCAGGTTATCGAAAAGGCCCTTCCAGGGTTTGAAAAGGTCATTAGAAGATATTGATTATTGATGGTTACGGAGAAGAAACCATGTATTCAAAAACCCTTTCACTCAGGTTCCCGAAAAAAGTTGTTGACGAGCCGGTAGCAGTTAACCTTGTAAAGAAGTTTGACCTCTCTTTTAATATACTTAAAGCTACCATCTATCCCAGAAAAGAAGGCCTTATGGTGCTTGAGCTGAGCGGTCACCGAAAAAACTTTCAAAGGGGTGTTCGCTACCTGAAAAGCATTGGGATCAAGGTAGAGAGTATCGGCCAGGACATCAAGCGGAATGAAAAAAAATGCTTTCAGTGCGGAGCCTGCACGGCTGTTTGTCCCACAGGTGCCCTTCACATCAAGAGGCCTGAGATGGAAGTGGTTTTTGACAAGGAACGGTGCAGCGCGTGTGAATGGTGTGTGCTCGCATGCCCGGCACGTGCCATGGAGGTGAGATTTGACAAGAGCCTCCTTGATTGATATGCCGATTTCCCTGATTTCCCCCCCTCACATCATCGCAGCCGTTCGTGCGGGGGCCACCAAGGCGGAAGTGGCGGAAATCATCCTGCAGATGCCCACCTACGGTGGAATGCCGATCTGCATTGAAGGACTGGCAATTGCTAAAAAAATCTTTGAAAAAAAGCCCACAGCTATCAAAGAAAATTAAGAAATAACGTTGCTGTAAAAACAAAAGGATAAAATCCGAGAGCCGTGAATTAAGAATGCATTCCTGACCCCTTTCTTTACTCCCAAATTGGTTAGAAACCAATTTGATCTCTTAGGTCTTGGCTAAGGCAATATTTTTTTGACCTCTTATACGACCGTGGATATGTAAGGAGTATCTCAGTTTTTTGGTGACACGGATTGTTTGAGGTATTGTCAAGATATGGTAACCCGTTGAAGTTATGCCATATCAACTGGTAAACCCAG
>CAZFSF010000149.1:1405-5915 GCA_964522045.1 uncultured Desulfobacteraceae bacterium | reverse complement strand
CGGTTTTCATTATCACAGACAAGGCCAAGAAGCACAACGAACATGTCAATGTTCAACAGACCATGTTAGGGTTGTTGGGCTACACAAAGCAGCATCCGGCACCATCCGACCTGAGGCTTTATACCATATACAGGTATATCATTACGGATGGCGATACAAAAACCTTGGGGTATATGCTTCCGGTCTTAAGGGGAGATGGGGTGGGTTACCAGGTTGTCGTTATTGATCTGGACGGCCAGTTCGTAAACCAGTTTAAACTCAACATCAACCCTGAGAAGGCGTCGGAGCCAACGGAAAGATCATCCGCCCTTAAGGCGGCGCTGAAACCGCCCAAGATCTTTGTTTACTCGGATTCTACCATCGTGGCAAAGCTGGGCCGGAAGCGTTTAGCATACCTGTTGCCCGGAGAATTCCCCGGTTTCAAAACTTTTATTAACGTCATGTTGGCGCTTGACCCGTCCTTTGAGATCATCGGCCTTGAAATTACGGAACAGGAAGAGGATCCGGGCCTTGGTGCGGAGATCAAACAGGCCCATTTCAAAAACCAATTCAAGGGGAAGTCATTTGAAAAGATGAAAGAACTCCATGTGGTCAAAGAGCCCCTTCCCGAGGAGTACAAGAAATATTTGGAGTCAAAAGAAGGCAAAGAATCTCCGATCCCCGAGGGGGAACTCGATGTCATACGCAGTAAATATCAGGATCAGGATATCTATGCCCTGACCGGGGCTACCATTTCCAGCAAGGCGGTGACCAACGGGGTGAAAAACATGGTTTTGAAATTTGCTTACCGGATAAACAGACTGGAAGCGGTTGTCTCGCGACAGCACGTGCCGGTAGCCTTCTGAGGAAAACACATTGCCTGCCACTACAAAAACGAATTTCCAGCTGGTCTCCAACGGCATCCTGAACGAGAATCCGATTTTTCGTTTGGCTCTTTCCATGTGCCCGGCAGTAGGAATCAGTACGACGGTCATGAACGGACTCATGTTGGGGATTGCCGTCCTCTTCGTGCAGGTTTTTTCCAGTTGCACCATAGCCCTTATCAAGGATTACATTCATCCCAGGATCAGGATACCTACCTATACCCTTACGATTGCCACGTGGGTGACGGTGATTGATCTGGTCTTAGCGGCATACATGCCTGCGGCCTACAAAGAGATGGGAATTTTCGTTAAACTGATCGTGGCCTTTGCCATCATAACCATGAGATTGGAGATTTTCGCATGCAAGAACACAGTCCCCGCTTCTTTCTGGGACGGCATCGGCATGGGCCTGGGATTCATGTTCGGCATGATGGCGCTCGGTTTTGTAAGGGAACTATTAGGAATGGGGACGATTTTAGGGTACGATGTCTTGGGGTTCAGACCGCTCCTTTTCTTTGTCCTCCCGGCTGCAGGATTCTTCTGTGTAGGCATTATGATGGCGATGTTCAACTATATTGAGGTCGTCTATAACCGGAAAAAAAGGGCTAAGGAGATATGAAAATTCCCGGACGGAAATATCTATTCTTAGGCATTCTGGTCATTATCGCGATCTTCTTTATCGGCGGGTGCAAATCTGAGCACCGTTTTGTAAAGAAAACGTCCTTTCAAGGGGCCGACAAGATAGTCATCGAATTTGCCGGACCGGTTGATAAGACCTGGGCCGAGAATCAATCCAATTATACTGTTTGCGAAAAGCCTGACCCGGATATTAGACTGAAGCTTCAACAGGTAACCGTCAGCGGGGACAAAAAAAGCGTCGCGTTGACGTTCGCAGATCCCCTTAATAAGAGCCGGCCGCATGTGGTCACGGTCAATAACATCTCTTCTGAAGGGAAATCATTGGGTACAGCCATACTCAACGTTAAGAAGTTCTACCTCGGATATCTTTTTTCAATTTTGATCGGTGCCATGATTATCAACAACTTTGTCTTTACCAAGTATTTAGGGCTGTGTGTATTTTTCGGGACATCCCAGAAAAAGTCCACTGCGGTGGGCATGGGGATTACGTTTACCCTTGTCATAGTGGTCAGCGCAATGATGTCCTGGTTTATCTATCAGTTTGTGCTCCAACCATATAGGTTAGATTTCCTCCAGATCGTTGTTTTTATCGGGTTGGTTTCTTTATCGGTCCAGGCCGTCGATACCGTTCTAAGGAAAGTCAACCCGCTCCTCTTTAAGGCATTCGGGGTTTACCTTGTTTTGGTTATTGCGAACTGTATCATAATCGCAGTCCCCTTGATCCTTGCGGATAATGAATATAACGCCTGGGAGAGTCTCATGCTGTCCCTTGGGGCCGGTCTTGGGTTTTTGATTGCCCTTTTCCTGATGTCCTCTGTCCGTGAAAGATTAGAATTAGCCAATGTTCCCCCAACATACCGGGGCCTTCCCATCGCTTTTGTAGTAGCGGGGCTGTTCGCTTTGGCCTTTTTAGGATTTTCAGGGATGTCTATATTTTAAAGTTTTGACAGGATTAACAAGATTTATTGGATTTTGCCTAATCATATCATGAACATCCTGTCTATCCTGTCACAAGGAGAGTAGATGGATCCAGTGTTGATAAAATTGGCTATCGGAGGCGTAGCCGTATTAGGATGTATCGGCCTCTTCTTCGGGATCGGCCTTGCCCTTGCTGCTCACAAGTTCGCAGTGGAAGCCAATCCAAAGGTCGAAGAGGTATTGGAAGTTCTTGCAGGGGCCCAGTGAGGGGGTTGTGGCTTCGCTGGATGTGAAGCCTATGCCGAAGCGGTGGTGAATGAGCCGGATGTTGCCCCCAATCTCTGTTTTCCCGGTAAGGCGGAAGTGGCCGACATGGTGGCCGAGATAACTGGGAAGAAAACGGCCTCTTTAGAAAATATGGTAGCTGCTGTCCGATGCTCAAGAATCGAGGGGAAGGTTCAGGAAAAGCTGAAATACATAGGTTACGGCTCCTGCACCGGTGCGGCCCTGGCCTTTGGTGGTCCCTCCGCATGCCGTTACGCATGTGTGGGCGCCGGAGAATGTGCGGAGAGCTGCCCTTTTGACGCGATAACCATGGTGAATGGTTTTCCGGTTGTTTATTCCGACCTCTGCGTTGGCTGCGGGACCTGTGTCCGGATCTGTCCAAAGAAGATTATCGAGTTGATTCCCGCAAAGGCCAGGGTTTGGGTTCCATGCAGCACCAAGGATCCTGGCAAGGTTGTGAAGCAGATCTGCGAAGTCGGCTGCATATCCTGCAAGATGTGCGTAAAGGCGTGCCCTGCCACGGCCGTTACGCTGGAGGACAATATTGTAAAAATTGATCACCAGAAATGTATTGAATTTGGCCCTGAATGCGGTATGCTATGTATTGAAAAATGCCCACGGGATATATTTAGAAGTTATTTGGGGAGTAAGAACTCAGTCCAGCAGAAAGCCGTAGCGGCGGCCTGAGACATGCATATTAGATTGGATCAAGCGGCCGAAGTTAGACCCAAGATTTCTGTATTAATGGAGGGATATAATGGAAAAACAAGATTTTTTTGACCACACATTGGGACCTATGAATCGAAGGTCTTTTTTGAAGCTTTCGGGGATCCTCGGTATCGGTATTGCCTCTGCCACGGCCATTCCCACGTGGGCGGAAGCGGTCAGGTTTAACCGCAAGCTATATAAGATCTCCAAGACCAGATTGGCCATGGGGACATTTGTCTCCATGACGCTCCTCCACCCATCGAGGGATCAGGCAGAAGATGCAATGGGGGAGGCCTTTTTTGAAATTGACCGTTTGTCACGGTCCATGAGCCGTTTTGATGAGACAACGGCCGTTACACTGCTCAACCGGGAAGGCTTTTTGAAAGACGTTCCCCCTGAAGTTGGAGAGGTGGTTAAGAGGGCATTGGAGTATTACCGGATCAGCAACGGGGCCTTTGATATATCTGTAAAGCCGGTGGTTGACCTGTTTAAAGAGAGGTTTTCTAAAGGAAAAAAGATGCCCCCCACTGAAGGCGAGCTGAGGGAGGCCCTCAGACTGGTCAATGCGTCGAACATCGAATTTGAGGGGTCTTCCCTTCGGTTCAAACACCCTGGTATGGGCATTACCTTGGATGGAATTGCAAAGGGTTATATTGTGGACAGGGCCTCCCATGTCTTAGCCAAGCACCGGATCAAGAATCACCTGATTAATGCGGGTGGTGATATCCGGACCATGGGACACAGGCGCGACAAACAACCGTGGACCATTGCGGTGCAAGATCCCCAGAAAAAGAAACATTATCCCGACATTATCCATATGACCGATGGGGCGATTGCCACTTCAGGGAATTATGAGATCTACTTTGACAAGGAAAAGATGTTTCACCATATAATAAACCCCAACACCGGCCTGTCTCCTGACGAAAGCACAAGCGTATCGGTCTTGGCTGAGACGGCTATGGATGCCGATGCCCTTTCTACCAGCGTATTTGTAATGAATCCCGAGCGCGGCACTCGGTTTATTAACTTACTTCCCAAATGTGAATCTCTCGTAGTGGCGAAGGGTAACAGGAAGATCAAGTCGTCGGGATGGAAAA
>CAZFSF010000149.1:0-1305 GCA_964522045.1 uncultured Desulfobacteraceae bacterium | reverse complement strand
ACATCGGCACATCCTCCTGTGTATAATTTCTGAACCGTGTCAACTCTTTCTGGAAGGTCAATTTGAAGAAACCGGTGGGGCCATTCCTTTGCTTCCCGATAATAATCTCCGCAAGATTCCGGTTTTCCTCTGAATTGGGGTTGTAAATCTCGTCCCTGTAAATAAAGGCAATAACATCCGCATCCTGTTCGATTGCCCCGCTCTCTCTGAGATCTGCCAACTGGGGTCTCTTGTTGGGCCTGTCCTCCACCTTTCTGTTTAACTGCGACAGCGCCACCACAGGGACGTTGAGGTCTTTGGCCAATCCCTTCAAAGATGCTGATATTTCAGACATTTCTAACTGCCGGGATTCAGCCGATCTCCGGCCCTTAATCAACTGCATATAATCCACAATGACAAGGCCCAAATCGCTCCGCTTTTTTAACCTCCTGCACTTTGCCTTCATTTCAAGGACACTGATGGCAGAGGTATCATCGATAAGTATAGGCAGCATCGAGAGACGATCGGCGGACTCCGTAAGACGGGGCCAGTCGTCAGTTCTCAAGCTGCCGGTTCTCAGCTTTGTGGCGTTGATGCCGGAATCAAACCCTAATAATCTAATGCCCAACTGCTGTTTTGACATCTCCAAGGAAAAAACGGCCACCACTTTATCGGTCTTTTTGGCCGCATTGTACCCGATGTTGAGGGCCAGAGCCGTTTTTCCCATGCTCGGTCTCCCTGCAATAATAATCAGGTCTGAAGGTTGCAGCCCGGCGGTTAAACGGTCGAACTGCTCAAAGCCGGTCGGGACGCCAGTCACGTAGCCTTCAAATTCGGCCGCGCTCTCAAGTTTTTTGAAACTCCCGTCAATGATCTGCTTCAGGCTCTCAAGCCCTTCTCTGATCTGGTCCTCAGCAATATCAAATATAGACTGCTCTGCCGCCTCAAGGAGATCCTCGGTGCTCTCCCTATCCTGAAAGCACAGTTCGGAAATTACCGAACATTGAGTGATCAACCTCCTCCGAACGGCCAAATTCCTGACGATCTCGGCGTGGTAAACAATCCCGGCAGAAGTGGAGACCGCCTGGACTAAGAGGGCTAAATAATCGGTACCCCCCACCTTTTCCAGTTTATTCTTCTTGTTAAGGACTTGGGACAGGGTGATAATATCTATCGGTTCGCCGCGATTAAACAACTGGACCATGCCATCAAAAAGCGCAACGTGAGCTTCCCGGTAGAAATCCTCATGCGAGAGGACGTCCATAACCTGGTTGATGGCATCATTATTCATTAATATGCCGCCCAATATGGCCTGTTCAGCCTCAA
>CAZFSF010000148.1:0-5984 GCA_964522045.1 uncultured Desulfobacteraceae bacterium | reverse complement strand
TGGGAAAGTTCGTCAGGGCCGATCTCTTGCCTACAAAATGGAAAGAGATGATCCATACCTTTCATCACACCATTCCCAAACTCATGACCGTTCCCCCCGCCTTTTTGAGAGAGGCGATCATTGAAGAGACTCCTTATCCGGTCAAAGGGGCCTATGTGCAGTGCTCCAACCCCCTCCTGGCCTACGCAGACAGTCGCATGACCTTTAACGCCATCAATAAACTCGATTTTTTCGTTGTCGCTGATATATTTATGACCCCCACGGCCTCGCTCGCGGATATTGTTCTCCCCGTTGCCAGTCAGTTTGAATTCAACGACATAGGCCATTACGGGCTTGGTCACGGGTATATCCTGGCTAGGCCAAAGATAGTCGATCCGCCGGAGGAGTGCTGGTCCGATATCCGCATACTCAATGCATTAGGCCGCGCCATGACCCCCGGGGAATATTGGTTTGATGATCCTAACGACCTCTTGGCGGCGTTACTCAAGCCGAGTGGCCTCAGCTACAGCGAGTTTGCTGAGCAAGGTTATCTGAAAGGGGAAGACAAATTCAGGAAATACGAATCACGCGGTTTCAGAACGCCTACCGGAAAGGTGGAACTCTATCTCAGCACCAAAGAAAAATTCAATCTTCGGCCATTACCGGAATTTACCGGACCGCCGGAGGAGGATGATCCTGCGTTCCCCTTAATATTGACAAGTTCCAAGAATCCTTACTATATGCATTCATCTTACAGATGGATTGAAAAACTGAGGAAAAAGAGCCCCGAGCCCGTTGTTGAAATTCATCCGGAAACAGCCGCAAAGCTGAATATTAATGAAGGGGGCCAGGTGCTCATTGCGACAAAGCAGGGTGAGATTACCCAGACAGCGCACCTGACCGAAGGCGTACACCCGGCCGTCGTCAATGCCTCATACGGATGGTGGTTCCCGGAAGAGGATATAACCTCTCAGGATAATTGGACAAAAGCCAATCTAAACATCCTCACATCCGTGGATAAAGTGGGGAAGGAATTCGGAACGCCCAATCTCAAGGGGATCTCCTGCAGAATAAGTCCGGCAGCCTGAACAAGGAGTATATTGTCCCTGCTTCAACCTAACCGCTCTCAAAAACACCCCATTCCCTTTTTTCCACTGAAAGAGCGATTCCTTATCACCTATCACCTATCAGGCTTCCTGATGATCAATGCTTCCCCGGCGCCAGTGGCACGCCACGCCGCTCATAGGTCATGTAAGAAAGAAGCGCGGCCATTTTAGGATCATCTGCAGGTAAAGGGTCACCCTCCAAAGGGTTCTGGATACACCAGTTGACCATCTCAAAAAGCGAAACGACTCTCCCGATCTGTTGCTGAAATTTGGGATAGGTCTCCGGGTGCGTGTTGGCGGCGTTGGGGTGGCACTGATCACAGGACACTTTATTCGTCCCGAGGGCGCTGTGAAACAGCTTTTCACCCTTCATCACAACGGTCATGAACTCCTTGTCCCAGCGCTCCAAGTCCTCCTGGGTGAAATCACCCGCCTGTATGGAAAAAGAGATCGCCAGCAGGACAGAAGCCATTAAAATCACAAAAGAAACGCCAGGCAACTTTCGATTTTTTCGCATGAAGCACCTCCTTGCGCCGTCTAATAGTGGGTTTGAGGCGGAATGCGGCTGCCGTAATCCTGGTAATTCACGTCTTGCGGCTTGCCGGCCTTGGAATTGAAAACAACGCTGCGGTTCTTGTTGTCGGGCAACTGGTAGTGCATGCCCACTTTCCCTTTGCGCACGTCTATAAATTGCCAGCCCGTGGCATCCCGTTCAAAGAAGGGATCAGCCCGGTTCATGGGCACCGTCAGCTTGGGCAGGCAACTGGCCGTCTGGGAGTAGGATTCGGGATACGGCCAGGGCCAGGCCGTGGCCATGACGGCGTGAAAGGTGATATTTCCAATCTGATTATACTCGATCTGGTGGACATGGCCATAGATCACGGTTGCTTTTTCAAAAGGTTTCAGCAGTGCCTGTACCCTTTCTGCATCCTCGGTCCAGAAGTTCCAGGGCTTGAAGATCTTCTGAATCGGGGAATGGGAGAATAGGACAACAGGGGTGCTGCGGTTGACCTTCTCCAGGTCTTTCTTCAACCAGGTTAACTGCTCCTCACCCACCATGAAGGGTGAGCCGTTGGGATTGTCGAGTCGCGCCATAGCCAACATGCGGTCCATGGGGGAGGGCCACTTCTTGTGAATCCAGCTGTCATAGGTGAGGATACTGTTGAGGGTAACGAAATGGACGCCCTTATGATCGAAACTGTACCAGAGTGGCCCGATCTTGGACTGCCAGTATTCTCCGAGATCGAGGTAGTAGTCGTGTTCCCCAATCACGTAGTGGACTTTTCCGCGCAGGTTGGACATGATCTGCAGGCCGTGATCCAGCTCTTCCTTTTTGCCTAATTGCGCCAGGTCGCCGCCAAACATGAAAAAGTCGGGCCGCGGCGTGAGCAAATTAGCCTCTCTCACCGCCCGAATGAGCCCCATGTCCCAGTTGCGCACGAATTCGTTCCCCTGAATCTGCTGGAGATGGGCGTCGGAAATGTATCCAAAGGTAAAGTCCTGTGCAGGGGCCTGGCCGCCAAAGGCAATCTTCACCAGACTCAGCGGAAAAGCGGACGCCATTAAACCTGCACCGGTTGTCTTGAGAAATGCACGTCGGTTCATGTTCATCGTATCTTCCTCCTTTGTGTGCTTGAGACCGCGATCCTCACTTTTGGACAAACTGAGGGCTCGTAAGGGCCTTCAGAAATTCCACCAGATCTGCCTGCTGCTTCTCGGTCAGGTTGAGTGGTCTGATACCACCACTTAAGAGTTCGGGCAAGGGGTCGGTCTCATTCAACCGTCCCCCATTATTGTAGAACCGCACCACCTCCTCGAGGGTCTTATGGCTGCCATCGTGCATATAAGGGGCGGTCAGCTCGATATTTCGCAGTGTAGGGGTCTTGAAGGCACCGATGTCTGTGAGATCCCGTGTCACCGCGTACCGGCCGAGGGACGACGTTTTTGGGTTACTGAGTACGGCGATGTCGGTTCCTTTCTTCTTCACGTCCTCAACCGCAGCCAATAGCTCATCCAGGTCCTGAGGCATCTGGTTGGCCGAAACCCCGATCATATGGAAACGGTTGTCCGTAAAAAGGGCCTGAGTCTGCTCGATCAAGTGGCATGAGACGCACCGCCCCTGCCCGATGTAGATGTCCAGCCCCCGAATCGCCGCAGGGCTCATGGCCTCCTTTTCGCCTTCAAAATAGTATCTATCAAATGGGGAGTTGCCGCCGATCAATGTTCTTTGAAAGGTGGCCAGGGCCTTCTGGACCTCAACCATGGTGATCTGGTCACCGGTCTTGCCAAAAACGTTCTTAAAAAGCTCCGCATATTCCGGGTCGGTTCGCACGATCTTGAGAATCGGTTCGTGGTCTTTAAGACCCATTTCTACCGGATTCAGAAAAGGCTGGGCCGACTGGCTCTCGAGGGTGGGCTCGCGTCCGTCCCAGAACTGGGTGCGGAGATATGCCGAATTGATGACCGTGGGTGCATTTCGAGTGCCCTTGAGACTCTTAATTCCCTCTGATACGGGGAGGGAATCGGCGAAGCCTTTCTTCCTGTCGTGGCAGGTAGCGCAACTGACCTCTTCCGTGCTGCTGAACCGGGTGTCGTGGAACAGTTTGTCACCAAGTTTTACCTTCTCAGGGGTGATGAGGTTATCAGTCGGTACTGGAACCGGCGGGAGTCCGACCGGTGCAGCAAAGGCGACACAGGCCGCGAACGTCGCGGCAATTATCCCAGTACGGAAAGTTCCTTTAAAATAGCGGGCTGTTGTTTTCAAAGTCCTTCCCTCCTTTCTTGTTGGTTTGTTCATGGATTATGCACGGGAATCGTGCAGGCCGAAATAAAAAGCCTGTGCGGGCACAGGGATTAACCTCTCTAAAGCTAACCAACCAGATCCGACCCGTGTGCTGAACAAGAGGTGCCCGCATTGCGCGTTGACGTCGGGCCCGTCAACCTTTGTCAAGGACCAACACATCGACCTTTCCTTCAAGGGCCTTCTCAAAGCTGAGTGCGTCTGCCACATCTCCCACAATCGCCCCGTAATGCATGGGAATGGCGAGTTTGGGATTGATGGCAAGGGCGGCCTTTACTGCCTGTTCCGCGGTCATAACATAGGTCCCGGATACGGGCAGAAGGGCGATATCCACTTCAAGATCCTTCATCTCAGGGATAAAATCGGCATCACCCGCATGGTAGACCCTGATCCCTTCAATCTCTACGATGAATCCTAACCACCCGTTCTTTTTTGGGTGAAAGTCCTTATCCGTATTATAAGAAGGAACAGCTTCGATCTTTACCCCTCCCACATCAAGGATCTCGCCCGGTTTCAAGACCCTTATATCACCCGTGAGCTTTTTCGCGGAGTCTTTCTCTGTGACGATGACTGTTTCAGGACCCTGGATCTTGGCAACATCTTCGGGCGAGCAATGGTCAAAGTGATCATGGGAAATAAGGATCAGATCGGCCACGGGTCCTCCCTCGATCTGGTATGGGTCAAAGTAAACCGTCTTTTCGGCATCAATACGAAACCCGTCATGGCCAAGCCACGCAATTTTGTCAGTAAATGCTTTTATCATCTCAATACCCTCCTTTAGTGTCCGTAGCCTGAATTGGATACGGTTTTCAATGAATTTGGTAGATTGTGCCTCGCTTATTTAAAGAAGCAGATGTTTAAAAACAATGAGCGAAGCAACCCTGATTATAGGCATTGTAGCTCAATTTAGATCGCCTCAGTTAAATAGTCTTCACCCCAGAGAAATAGGCTGCATATAACGGGGTGAACTTTAGGCATTTTCCGTTCTATCATTAAGTAGTGTATGAACGAAAACTAGGATTTTTTGTCAAGGTCAAGGAAGATCAAAATTTTAACCGCAGGAATACACTGAGTATTTTGAGGATTAAAATTTTGATCTGACGCAGAGATTGGCTAAAAAGACAGTTTTCGTTCGCGCACTAATTAGGTTCCAAGATTATCTTGTGGTCTAAAAGGGAAAAACGCTTGACTTTGGCGCGAATGGTCTTTTCATCGCCAAATATATCGACCATCTTCACCCCATCATCGGTGTTCTCTAAAAGATCTACCCCCTCAAAAACAAGCTCTTCCTTCCCGTCTTTCAAGATATACGCGGTTGATTCACACATATCAAATCATCTCCTTGACTATTTTTATTACCAGGTTTACGAGATGGGGCAAAGGCTCATCTAAAACACCAACGATCTTGATTTTCTCCTGTGTTAGGGGAATCAGGATTTTTTTGGCCCTGCTTGAACTCACTGCCGCGGCCATTTCAGGAGTGACTTCACCCATCATTGCGTTGGCCATCAAAATCGCGAGAGGCCCAATGATCAGATCGGCCACCCGGCTGGTACAAACAATGGCGTTTGCCCCCGTACCACCCCTGTTGGCCCCGGCCTTCATCATCCTCGATGTTGCAATAGAATTGGTCCCAAGGGCTAAAATTTCCAGGTCAGCGCCAATTGAATGTCTCAACCCCTTGATAACGGTTGCTCCGATACCCCCGCCCTGTCCATCCATAACCATCAGTTTCATGGGTTTAACCTGTCCCGGTAGCGCCATCGGCGCCCAAAAAAGAAATTGCATCCTTGGTTAAAAAAATATATTTTCATCACTACAAAAATCGTCAAATCGTTTAGTCCAGCCTGGGGCGGGATTGAGTGGCTAACATGGGCTAAAAACCTTCGCATCTTTGCGCCTTGCGTAAGACCTTTTCTGTTCCGGGTTATCCGGGTTAGGGGTTTTAATTGGTCTTTCAAACAATTATTTTTGCAATAGCGGGCTATATCAGCGGCGCAATCCCTTTTGGGCAAATAATCGCCAGATATGTGGCGCGGATTGACATCACCAAGCGGGGCAGCGGAAATATCGGGGCCACCAACGTGGCGAGAGAACTC
>CAZFSF010000147.1:0-6351 GCA_964522045.1 uncultured Desulfobacteraceae bacterium | reverse complement strand
ACCTTTGAAAAACGCCCCCTTTCGCCCAATTTCTGCGTTGCGTTCAGATCTTAATCCTCGAAATATTTAATATATTCCTGTGTCTAAGATCTTCACGCGCCTTGACCTTGAACGAAATTGAGCATTTTTCAAAGGTCTCGAGGAGTAAGGGTCAACTCCAAATTTGACTTATGCGTTACTTTGAGAGGTGAAATAGGTGAAAACATTAGTCGATTTAGTGGCAGGCGCACGGCCTAATTTCATGAAACTGGCGCCGGTGATGAGAGCCATAAGGGCGAGGGGTGAATTGGAACCCCGAATAGTTCATACCGGGCAACATTATGACTACGGTATGAACGATGTTTTTTTTGAAGAGCTGGGTATCCCCCGACCGGATATTTATTTGGAGGTGGGATCGGGCTCCCACGGCGCACAGACGGCCAGGATACTGGAACGATATGAAGAATACTTGATGAAGGATCCACCCGGGGCAACGGTAGTTTTTGGCGATGTGAACTCCACTGTGGCCTGCTCTTTGGCGGCGGTTAAGTTAAGAGTTCCTGTGGTGCATGTGGAAGCAGGTTTAAGGAGTTTTGATCGAACTATGCCTGAAGAAATAAATCGTATCCTGACAGATGCCATAGCTGAACTCCTGTTGGTATCCGAACCGAGCGGCGCGGCTAATCTTAATCTGGAAGGAGTAAAAAGCGCAAAGGTGAGGCTTGTGGGGAACGTAATGATTGATACCCTGATGCATGAACTCACTTTAGCCAAGAAGTCTCATATATTGGAGCAATTAGAGCTTACGGATGATGAATATGCGATCATGACTATGCATCGGCCGTCAAATGTTGATGATCCTACCATCCTCAAGCGGCTCCTCGAGGTGATAAGGGATCTTAGTTCCATAATGCCAATCGTATTTCCTATTCATCCCCGGACAAGACAAGCGGCAGCCGAGGCCGGAGTGACCGACTTGCTTTTCAAGTCACCTGGGTTACGATGCATTGATCCCGTTTCCTATCGTAATAACCTGTGGCTTATGGCAAATGCCAGGCTGGTTCTCACGGATTCAGGCGGTATGCAGGAGGAGACAACCTTTCTGAAAGTGCCCTGTCTTACATTGAGGGAGAATACCGAAAGACCGATTACAGTTGAGAGAGGGACCAGTCGCTTGGTGGGTAACGAACCTGAACAGATCCGGAATGCCTTTGAGGATGTGCTTGCCGGAAGATGGCAAAAGGGAGAGGCAATCCCCCTGTGGGACGGACATGCGAGCGAACGTGTGGCTAAAGAGATTTGTTTGTGGATCTGATGGATGATGAATAAAGATCGTGTAGAGGCATTGTTGAATAAGGGAGTCGTAGAAGGCGTTTATCCCGGCGCGGTGCTCCTAATCGCCTTTGAGGGGGAAACCCTCCTTTGCCAGCAGGTTGGGAGTCGCACCCTTGTCCCCAAGACTCTTCCTATGAAGAGGGACACGATTTTTGATTTGGCCTCCCTGACCAAACCCTTAGCCACTACCTTAGCGGTTATGAAGCTGGTTGATTCGGCTCAAATTGAACTGGATCAACCGCTTGAAGACCTGATGCAAAAGGTCCTCCCCCAAGACAAGAGGACCGTCACCCTTCGACTCCTTCTGAGCCATTCTGCCGGGTTTGTCGACTGGAAACCCTTTTATCTTGATCTCGATAATATAAGAATAGAAGAGAGAAAGGCTAATCTCAGAGGGCAGTTGTTAAATATTCCGCTCTTGTATCCGCCTGGCAAAGGGGTCTTGTACAGTGACCTCGGGTTTATGATGCTTGAATGGGTGATTGAGGAAATTGCAGGGATGAAGCTTCCCCAGTTTCTTTGCAAGCACTTTTATAATCCCCTGGATCTCACCAAGACCTTCTTCTATGAGCATCGTGTTCCGCTCCGGTTTGGCGAGGATCAATTCGCTGCTACCGAGGATTGCCCCTGGCGCAAAAAGGTCTTGAAGGGGATTGTCCATGACGAAAACGCATATGCCCTTGGGGGCTATTCGGGGCATGCGGGATTATTCGGTAACGCCCGAGAGGTTTATGTCCTGACAAATCTCTTAATAGAGCACTTTCGCGGGGAGAGAGAGGATTATTTTAGGCCGGAAACGGTCAGGGCCTTTTTCACAAGGGAGGGCCTTGTGGAAGGGAGCACATGGGCCCTGGGATGGGATACCCCATCGCCTGAAAACTCCAGTTCCGGAGGCCACTTCTCAAAAAGAAGCGTGGGTCATCTTGGATTTACCGGTACCTCCGTCTGGATCGATTTAGAGCGAGATGTTATAGTTGTTTTTTTGACCAACCGGGTCCATCCCACACGAAAAAATGAAAAAATCAGGGCCTTCAGGCCCGTGCTGCATGACAGGGTCATGGAGGAACTGGGGCTAGCTCGATAGATAAGGAGAAAAACAAAAAGGCGCAATCAATTGAGATTGCGCCTTTTTGTTTTTGAGATGGTGCCGAAGGCGAGACTCGAACTCGCACAGGCATTCGCCCACTAGACCCTGAACCTAGCGCGTCTACCAGTTCCGCCACTTCGGCATGAAAATGAAGTTGATATTTTCTCAAAAAAGATTATACTAAAAGACTCTGCTTGTCAACATATTTTGATGGTTTCGTAAAAATGGAAAAGATAACCTTTTTTGCGACTGAGGAGTGCTTAAATATCCATGGCTGTTATTTCTGATCTACAAAAACTTACAGAACCTCTTATAAATCCTGTTTTGACTATCGGAAATTTTGACGGTGTTCATAAGGGCCATTTAGCCCTTTTTGACATGGTAAAGGAACGCGCCAAATCGATCGATGGTCAATCAGCGCTAATGACTTTTGATCCCCACCCGATAAAGGTCATGAAGCCTGGCAACGGCCCGCCGTTAATTACCCTGACCCGGCAAAAACTGGAATTGATAGAGGATGCCAATATTGACGTCATCTTCTGTATCCCTTTCACAAAAGAGTTCGCCTCAATCTCAGCGAGTGAATTTGTTCAAGATATCCTGGTGGACAGAATAGGTGTCAAAGAGGTTGTTGTTGGTTACGACTACACCTTCGGTCAGGGGCGGAAAGGGGATATCGGGCTCCTCCAGGAGATGGGACAGACCTTAGGGTTCATGGTACATGTGGTTGAGCCGGTTCATGTGGGCGACAAACTCGTTTCAAGCACCTCAATCCGAAAGCTGGTCCAGGACGGAAACCTTTCCGAGGCCAAACAGTTATTGGGCAGGGATTATCAGATATTGGGAACCGTGGTCAGGGGAAAAAACAGAGGGGGCAGGTTGTTAGGCTTTCCCACCGCCAACTTAGAGTTGATTGATGAACTGGTTCCCAAACTGGGAGTCTACGCGGTAAACGTTATTGTTGGGGGTCAATCCTATAATGGTGTGACCAATATAGGCTATAATCCGACTTTTGGGAAAGGCCCTTTTTCGGTTGAGACCCATATCCTTGATTTTGAAGAGAATTTGCTTGGGAAAAGCATTCAGGTCCGGTTTGTCAAACGATTGAGGGATGAAAGGCCCTTTGGATCGATAAAGGATTTGGCAGACCAGATTGGCCGTGATGTTCTCAGCGCCAGGGAATTGTTCAGTAATATGGGGAAATCTCTTGACAATGATTCTTGATTTCTACTATAGCAAGTGTCCATCCATAAATGGTCTTTTTGCCCAATATCTGCGTTATGCTTAAGAAATAATCCTCGGAATATCAAATATATGCCTGTGGTTATTTTTTTCGCATGCCTTGATCTTGAACAAAAATCCTCATTTCTGGATGGACACTATCAGGTTCAAGAAATTCTCACATAAACCGACTCTCAGCATAGATTTCATGGAGATATGAACGACTCATTGTTGACATTTCCCAAAGGCGGAGTGCATCCCCTTGAATCAAAGGCCCTGACGGAGCATTCGTCCGTTGAAATCCTCCCTATCCCTCAAGAGGTTGAAATCCTCCTCACCCAGCATTTCGGAGTTCCATGTAAATCTATTGTTAAGAAAAAGGATCTGGTCATTGAAGGAGACTTGATCGGAGAGGTGGAAAAGGGTCTTGGGGCCAATATCCATGCCAGTGTAACCGGGAAGGTAAAAAATATCGGCGCCTCTGCCCATCCGATCTCAGTAAGTGTCCCATCTGTCATTATCGAGACAGACCCGGAAGCGAGTCCTTTAGAGCGGTCCTCATCTGATTGGGAAGGGCTTTCAAGAGATGAACTGCTTGGGAGGATCAAAAAGGCCGGGATTGTGGGGATCGGGGGAGCTGGATTTCCTACCCATGTCAAACTCTCCCCACCCCCTGAGGCAAAGGTGGATACCCTGATCCTAAATGGCGCGGAATGCGAACCCTATCTCACCACCGATCATCGACTGATGCTCGAACATCCTGAAGAGGTCATAGAAGGAGCAAAGATTATCCTTAGCATCCTTGGCATAAAGGAATGCCATATCGGAATCGAAGCCAACAAGCCTGATGCCATTGAGGCCCTGAAAGAGGTCTCCGGCAAGGGCTCCTCTAATGGATTCAGCATATCAATAGATCCCTTGAAGGTTAAGTATCCCCAGGGGTCAGAAAAACAATTAATACAGAGCATCACCGGCCGGTTCGTTCCCGGTTTCGGACTCCCCTTTGACGTGGGGACTATCGTCCAGAATGTGGGGACTACCAAGGCCATTTACGATGCCGTGGTCTATGAAAAACCCTTGTACGAAAAGATCATCACTATCTCAGGCCGTGGCATTGCCCGCCCGGCCAATCTTTTAGTGAAGATTGGAACCAAGCTGAGCGATATTGTGGCTTTCTTAGGGGGGACAAAGCCGGATTTGGCCAAGGTGATCATGGGCGGGCCTATGATGGGTTTTGCCATCTCCACCCTAAATATCCCGGTCACCAAAACGACCTCCGGGGTCCTGTTCCTGACAAACGACGAGATAGACAACAACCCTCACGGCCAGTGTATCCGTTGCGGATGGTGTTTGGACGTCTGTCCGATGGGGCTTTCGCCAAATGAGATCGGGGTCTACGTGGAGGCAGGACGTGCTGGAGATACATCACAGTTCGGGGTGTTTGAATGCTTTGAGTGCGGGTGTTGCGCCTATACCTGTCCGGCAAAGCGCCCACTTGTGCAATTCATCCGTTTAGCCAAAATGAAGGCAAAGAAATAGGGGAATAGAGCTATCGAAAAAGAAGTAAAAAATGGATTATCTCCTGTGGCCGATCTACCGCTGTTGACCGTTTCTGTATCGCCCCATCTGAAAAGCGGGCAATCGGTTGAAAAGATTATGTGGACAGTTGTGACCTGTCTCCTTCCGCCGCTTATCCTGTCTGTCTTTATCTTTGGCCTCCAGACTCTCATAATTACCCTGATCAGCGTCATAAGCTGTGTTGTTGTTGAGGTTATCTCGCAAAAGCTGTTGCATCGTCCCGTGACCATTAAAGATGGGACCGCTGTAATTACCGGGCTCCTGATGGCATATATTATCCCACCGGGAGTACCCTACTGGATACCCGTTTTGGGCGCTGTCATGGCTATTTACGTGGCTAAACATCTCTTGGGAGGGATCGGATTTAACATATTTAATCCTGCCCTCATCGGCCGGGCCTTCCTGATGGCAACCTTTCCGGTCGCCATGACCTCTGCCTGGCTTCAGCCCATCCGTGACGGGGCCATTTTCAAGTATATGGGATCGGGGATCGATGCTGTTTCTACTGCCACGCCCCTTTATCTCTTGAAGCATTACGGCTCAAGCGCCCTTATGGAAAAATTCGGGTCTATGTCTGCCATATATGGTGATTTTCTTATAGGCTGGAGGCCCGGCTGTATCGGTGAGACCTCTACCCTGCTCCTACTTATAGGGGGCCTTTTTCTGATCTACAAAAAATATATCACCTGGCATATCCCGGTATCAATGATCGTTACTGTTGGATTCCTGACCTGGGTGTTTGGCGGGGAGAGGCTTTTCACGGGCAACCCTTTATTGGCTGTGCTTTCCGGTGGTGTTTTTTTGGGGGCCTTTTTCATGGCTACCGATTACGTGACATCCCCGTCCCAGAGTACGGCAAAGCTGCTTTTTGGGGCGGGCGTGGGCGCCCTGACTGTACTTATCCGTTTGAAAGGCGGGTACCCGGAGGGTGTCTGCTATGCTATCCTGCTTATGAATCCGCTGGTACCGGCATTAGAGGGATGGTTTAGACCCAAGCGTTTTGCTCCTCAAAAAGGTGCCTGAATTATGAAGGAAATTATTCGTATCACCATTGGCCTTACTGTTTCGTGTCTGATTGCGGCCCTGGTCATGGGTTCGGTTTTCATTATCACAGACAAGGCCAAGAAGCACAACGAACATGTCAATGTTCA
>CAZFSF010000146.1:0-6369 GCA_964522045.1 uncultured Desulfobacteraceae bacterium | reverse complement strand
TTGAATTTACTGGCGGGGACGACGAGACTCGAACTCGCGACCTCCGGCGTGACAGGCCGGCGTTCTAACCAGAACTGAACTACGTCCCCATGCTAAGGTGGTAGGCGGAACGGGGCTTGAACCCGTGACCCCCGGCTTGTAAGGCCGATGCTCTCCCACTGAGCTACCCGCCTGAGTCAAAAACGGAATTTGATTTACTAACAGTTTAGTTCTCTTTTGTCAAGATAATTTGAACGGTATTTCAATGTTCAGTGGGCTGTCACGCCTGTCGGAGGGCTCTTCTCCATTTGAGCAATATCCGCGAAACTGAAGGGCTTACATTCCTCTTCCGGGGCAAATAGGCCCTTGCCCCCACTCAAGATTAACGCCTCCTTAAGGACTTCATCCGTATGTTCAACAAAACTCAACTCGACCTTTTTAAGGATCTTCTTGGGTATCTCTGCAACGTCCTTCTTATTTTCTAACGGTATTAACACCTTGGTAACACCACCTCTATGGGCGGCTAAGATCTTTTCTTTCAGCCCTCCAATCGGAAGGATCCTTCCTCTAAGGGTTATCTCACCGGTCATGGCAATATCACGATTTACAGGGTTACTCGTCAGCGCAGAAGCAATTGATGTAGCGATCGTAATGCCGGCAGAGGGCCCATCTTTCGGAATGGCCCCCTCAGGGACGTGGACGTGAATATCTATCTTTTCATAGAAATTGTCAGGCAGCTTTAAACTCCTTGCCCTTGACCGGATATAACTCAAGGCTGCCTGGGCCGACTCCTGCATAACCTCCCCGAGTTTTCCAGTGAGGACCAGATTTCCTTTGCCGGGCATTATGGCGGCCTCTGTCTGGAGGAGTTCGCCGCCAACGTCTGTCCACGCTAAGCCAGTGGTCACACCGACACAATCCTTCTCCTCTGTACGTCCGTAACGGTACTTCGGCACTCCGAGATATTTCGGTATGGATCGGGCCTTAACAGAGATCACGCGGCTCTTCCCCTTTTTGACGACTTCCTTAGCGACCTTTCGGCAAATTGAAGAGATCTCTCGCTCCAGATTCCTGACGCCTGCCTCGCTTGTATATGTGCGAATGACAGTCAGGATTGCTTTATCAGTAAAGGAGATATTGTCAGGCCCAAGACCGTTTTGCTCTATCTGCTTTTTCACCAAAAATTGCTTTGCGATATTAAGCTTCTCAATCTCTGTATAGCCGGGAAGTCTGATAATCTCCATCCTGTCCTGCAAGGGAATAGGGATATTGTGCAGGTTGTTTGCCGTGGTGATAAAAAAAACATCGGAGAGGTCATAGTCAAGATCTATGTAATGGTCATTGAAAGCCACATTCTGCTCCGGGTCGAGCACCTCTAACAGGGCAGCGGATGGGTCACCTCGGAAATCAGTGCTCATCTTGTCCACTTCGTCCAAACAGAATACCGGATTGTTGGACTTCGCCCTCTTCAGGAACTGAATAATCTTGCCCGGCATGGCCCCAATATATGTTCTTCTATGTCCTCTTATTTCGGCTTCATCCCTGACCCCCCCCAAGGAAAGGCGGATAAATTTTCTACCGGTCGCCCTGGCGACCGACTTGGCCAATGAAGTCTTGCCAACTCCGGGAGGACCGACTAAACAAAGAATCGGCCCTTTTATCTTTTTGGTCAGACGTTGAACAGCGAGATATTCAACAATTCTTTCTTTGGGCTTTTCAAGGCCGTAGTGATCTTCCTCAAGGATAGCCTCGGCCTCTTCAATCTCAAGCCTGGACTTTGTCTTGTCGAACCAGGGAAGGTCAATAATCCAGTCAATATAGTTACGCACCACAGCGGCCTCTGCCGACATGGGGGACATCATTTTCAGCTTTTTGAATTCCTGCTTTACCTTTGAGTGGGCTTCTTTGGTCAGTTTCTTACGCTTAATCTTTTTTTGCAGCTCATCAAGTTCTGCCTTGAAATCGTCCTTCGTTCCCATCTCCTTTTGAATGGCGCGTATCTGTTCGTTGAGGTAGTAATCTTTTTGGGTCTTTTCCATCTGTTTCTTGACTCTTGTCCTCAATCGATACTCAAGACGAAGGATATCCACCTCACCACCAAGTTTTTCATAGAGCTTGTTTAGCCGCTGGTTCACGTCAACTGATTCTAAAATCTCCTGCTTATCGGAGACCCTCAGCGCTAAATGGCCGGCTATAGTATCAGCTAAACGTCCCGGGTCTTCTATGGAGGTCACTGCCGAAACTATTTCTTTCCCGATTTTGTTATTATATTTAGCATATTCTTCAAAGCTGCTGTTAATAGAGCGCACTAATGCCTCGATTTCAGGAGTGGAAGCAATAGAATCCTGGCATTTGCTGACCTCCACCATGAAAAAGCCCTGCTTGTCCATGAAATTTTCTATCATGCCCCGTTCTTTACCTTCAATAAGGGCTTTTACTGTCCCGTCAGGGAGTTTCAAGAGCTGAAGGACAGTACCAAGAGTACCAAAGACAAAGATATCCTTTGGAGATGGATCATCCACTTTGGCATCTGCTTGAGCTGACAGAAAGATCTGTTTGTCATGAGACAAAGCATGTTCAAGGGCCTTTATAGACTTCTCTCGCCCTACAAATAGAGGTACAACCACGTTTGGAAAGACAACCACATCTCTCAACGGCAAAAGTGGGTAAAAATGTCTTTCATCAGTAGCAATATCACTAAAATCTTCTTTAAGAGAATTTAACATAGTATCATCCAAATTTGGCCTCATTTTCATAAAGCAAAAGAGGCGATTCACCTTTCGTAACAACTTCTTCATTTATTATACATTCGCTGATTTCGGGAAGAGACGGTATATCATACATTATATCCAACATGGCCGTTTCGAGGATTGCCCTTAGACCTCGAGCGCCGGATTTTCGCTTGATGGCATCTTTGGCAATGGCCAATAAAACTTCATCAGTAAATCTTAGTTTAACATTTTCTAACTCAAACAGCTTCTTGTACTGTTTGATAAGCGCATTTTTAGGCTCCTTCAAAATCCTTACCAGAGCGTCTAAGCTTAGCTCGTTTAGTGTAGTGGTGATAGGGATTCTTCCGACAAATTCAGGTATAAGGCCAAATTTCACAAGATCTTCGGGCTGAACTTGCGCCATTATTTCATTGATCTCTATATCCCCCTGCCCTTTTATGTCGGCCTCAAATCCGATCAATTTACTTCCGAGACGATTACTGATGATCTTGTCTAAGCCATTAAAAGTGCCGCCGCAAATAAAGAGGATATTGCGCGTGTCAATCCTTACAAAATCCTGCTGCGGGTGTTTTCTGCCACCCTTGGGAGGAACATTGGCCAAGGTCCCTTCAATAATTTTCAACAGGGCCTGCTGGACCCCCTCTCCTGAGACATCGCGTGTAATAGACGGGCTGTCAGATTTTCTTGCGATCTTATCAATTTCGTCAATGTACACGATGCCTTTGCATGCGGCTTCCACATCGTAGTCGGCGAACTGCACGAGATGCAGGATGATATTCTCAACGTCTTCGCCCACATAACCAGCTTCTGTCAATGTGGTAGCGTCAGCAATAGTGAACGGAACTTTCAATATCTTGGCTAAAGTCCGTGCTAAGAGCGTTTTGCCTGAACCGGTGGGGCCAACCAGGAGGATATTGCTTTTCTCGATCTCAACTTCCTCCATATCGACCTTGGTGCTTATCCGTTTGTAATGGTTATGAACGGCCACTGAAAGGACCTTTTTTGCCCTTTCCTGCTCTATAACATACTGGTCAAGAGTCTCCTTTATCTCGGAAGGCTTCAGGAGTTGATTATCACCTTCTTCGCCTTCCTGGCTATACTCTTCGTCAATAATCTCGTTACACAACTGAATACATTCGTCGCAAATATAGACCGAAGGACCTGCAATGAGTTTTCTTACCTCATCCTGACTCTTTCCGCAAAAAGAACAGAGCAGGTCGTCATTAGAAACGTCATTTTTGCCCATAATTTATTACCTTAGCCCGTAGCAATATTAAGATAAGTGTAAAGTGCCTAAAGTTGTTGAATTATACCAAATTTAAACTTGAAACTTTAGTCCATTTTTAACTTTGTCGGCTTATTGAGGGTTATTTTTTCTTGGCAAGCTGTTCTTGCATCTCCCGCTTGCTGATGACCTTATCTATAATCCCATACTCTTTGGCCTCTTCGCTGCTCATAAAGTAGTCTCGCTCGGTGTCTTTACGGATTTTTTTAATATCCTGGCCAGTATGTTTCGCTAAGATCTCGTTAAGCTCATCCCTCATCTTTAATATTTCCCGCGCGTGGATGTCAATGTCAGTAGCCTGCCCCTGAGCGCCGCCCAACGGCTGGTGTATCATAACTCTGCCATGGGGAAGGGCGTAACGTTTGCCTTTTGTCCCGGCTGCTAAAAGGAGCGCTGCCATGCTCGTGGTTTGCCCCATACATATTGTGGCAATATCAGGCTTTATGTACTGCATAGTATCGTAAATGGCCAAACCGGCAGTGACAGACCCTCCTGGAGAATTAATATAGACATTAATATCCTTGTCCGGATCTTCAGACTCCAAAAAGAGCATCTGGGCGATGATTGTATTGGCCATACTGTCAACCACCTGCTCCCCCATAAATATTATGCGATCCTTCAGAAGCCTCGAATAAATGTCATACGCCCTCTCCCCGCGGCTTGACTGTTCTATAACCATTGGTATTAGCATAAATCTATTTGTCCTCCTGTTCAAGGCCCACGCCCTGGCTGAGCGCATCTCTCTCCACCTCTGAAATATTAGCATGATCAACAAGATAGTTCAATGTTTTTTCCTTCAGCATTTCTTCCTTCAGGGAATCCACCTGGTCTCTTGCCTCATAATATTTTTTAACGGTTTCAGAATCTTGTCCCATGCTTTCTGCCAACTTTCCGTACCCTTCCTCAAGATCATCATCGTCTACATTGATCTGGTCCTGTTTGGCTATCCGGTCTAATATAAGCATTTCTCTGACCCGTTTTTCTGAAGCAGGCCTGAATTCTTTTTTTAATCCTGCCTCAGAAATGCCCGCCTTTTCCAAGCTTGATCCGCTTCTTTCCAGGTTATCCTTAAGTCTTCTGAAGGAAAAATCAATCTCCGCGTCTATCAAGACCTCGGGCAGTTCGAAATCAATACCCTCGGAGATCTTTTCAAGCAACCTCTGTTTTAGTTCTCCATCGATCCTCTTCTCTTCCTGGGAAGTAATGGCCTTTTTTAGCTCATTCTTGAGGCTGTCCAGGTCTTTCAGATCTGCCCCGAGATTACTGGCAAATTCATCATTCAATTCCGGAAGCACCAATTCTTTGATATCGACTATCTTGATCTTGAAATTAACGCTCTTCCCTGCAAGTCCTGTGTGATAGAAATCCTTCTCAAAATCTATACCAACCGCTGTTTTATCCTCTTTCTTAAGCCCGATCAGGGCCTCATCAAATTTGGGATGAAAGTCATTTTTTCCCACCTTAACAAGGAGGTTTGAGGACTTAACATCTTCCAGGGGCTGGTCATCCTCAAATCCTTCGTAGTCAACAATAACAAAATCCCCATCCGTGATTAGTCTCTCTTCTTCGATGGAGACCATCTTTCCGTTGGCTTCCCTTATCTCTTCCAGCCGTTTTTGGACATCCTCCTCGCTAATCGAGAGCATCTCTTTTTCCACATCCAGACCGAGATACTCCTTAACTTCAAACTCGGGTCGGATATCCATGATGGCAGAGTAGTTAAAATCCTGTCCCTGTTTCAAGGCCTCTTTTTCGAGTATCGGCTGACCAAGGGGAAAGGTCTTTACCTCATCAACTGCCTTTGGAAAAGACTCGCTAATCAGTTCTCTTGTCACATCATCTATTACCTGATTGCCAAAATAGGTTTCAAGGATCTTCCTCGGCACCTTTCCCGGCCTGAATCCAGGGATCTTGGCCCTCTTCCTGATTTCTCCGTATGCTTGATTCAGCCTCATATCCACTTCCTTCGAGTCTATCTCAATCAACAGTTTCTTTTTGACAGGGCTGATATCTTCCAAAGTTGTTTTCATATTTTCCTCATTATTTCCTAATTCGGATTCTGCGGCAAAAATATTCCCTCTTGCAGCGAGAGTTTCGTAGCAGAGGGAGTGTTAAATAGCCGAGGTGCCATAAAATAAGAATGATTTTGTCAGTTTCAAGTCATTATGCACTGTTGTTTTTCTGCCCCGGGGTATGCCGTGGTCGTTTAAGAGAAATGTGGTGCGAGAGAGGGGACTCGAACCCCTACGGGATATCCCACTGGATCCTAAATCCAGCGCGTCTACCAGTTCCGCCACTCTCGCAAAGCTTATGTTTATCTAATTTCTTTCGATAATCATGGAACAATTATGCTTAAATGTCAACCTTACAGGA
>CAZFSF010000145.1:0-6388 GCA_964522045.1 uncultured Desulfobacteraceae bacterium | reverse complement strand
CATAAACCCAGCATAGCACATCCACCAAATACATGCAAGAGTGCCAGACGAAGTTAGCCTTTTTGTATGGAAAATCCAACGCGCACTTAATATCGGAAGACCAGTATCTGGAATCTGGCCAGTTTTTATATCGTAACCTTCACTTCCGGGACAACCGCTTTTCGCAAGGCTGGCAGATCAATCCTTCACCTTTTTGAAAATTTTCAAATTCACCTATAATATAGAGTCCTGCATCATATGATAATTGTTCACCAGGCGGGCAGCGCAAGATATAGCATCCTTAAATTATAACCAGTCTTCCACGATTGTGAATATTGGATTGTTTTCTTGCATACTCGATTGTTCAGAATCCCTTTTCAAACGCCACATCCGATAGAATATGAAATTCTTTTTCGGGGTACGGCTGTTTATTCCATGTCTTTCCGCTGTCATTTGTGTTGGCGATATTGCCGGAACCGCCACATCCTCCGGTTGACACAGTCCAGGCGGTAGTGCCGTTCAGTGCAGCGACACCTACATTATATCCAGACGTTCCAGTACTGAAAATCTCCCACGAAACGCCTCCATAAGTGGATCGCAATACAGTCCATTATCAGCAGCGACCCAGATGACGCCCCCTGCATCCTGCGACCATTGTTGTTAGCGCAAGCAACCAGAATCCAGTATCCTGTATCCATTAAAGCTTTTCCATATCCAGAAGAATCGATATATCGCCGTTTTCCACGATCCCGACACCGGCAAAAGATCCAGCCCTCGCTAAGAGTTCCCCCAACGGCATGACCATAAGGGGCATGTTGCCGATAATGGTGTCAACGGCAAACCGTACAGGGGTTTCCCTATCAGTCGCACCGTTGGTGCCGGGGGGCTGCCTGAGCTTTAGAATATGCGTGGGCTTCCTCGTGCGGGCATCTATTCCGAGTCTATCCCTCAGGTCATAAAAAACCCCGCTTTGTTCTGACGATTTTGCTTCTGTCCTTTCAATCGATGCTACATTCGATGTGGGGATAGAAAGGGTATATTCCCCCAATTTGAATACGATGGCGTAGACAATGGAAAGAGACAGGGGAAGCCTGATGACAAATTGTGTCCCTTTCGAGGGCTCTGAGTGAATTGTCATGGAACCGTTGAGGTATCCTATGGCCCGGGCAATAACATCCATCCCTATGCCTCTCCCTGCAAGCTGGGTAGTTCCATGGGCAGAGGAAAAATCAACACTGAGTAAGGCATTAAAGAACTCATCATCGGGCATCCGCGATATCTCTTCATCTGACATAGATCTCTTATTCTTCAGGTATTGTGTAATGGCAGACCTATCAATACCACGGCCATCGTCACTCACCTTCAAGACAAGGCTATCACCTGTTTTCTCCGCTTCCAGGAGAATTTTACCCTCCTGATTTTTGCCCCTCTTAGCCCGTTCATCCGGAGGTTCAATTCCGTGTGCAATAGAATTTCTCAAGAGGTGCATAAAAGGCTCTCTCAGACGATCCAAGAGGCCAATATCCACCTGAAGTTCGCCTCCAACAACTTCAAACCCCACATCTCTATTATATGTTTTCCCCAGATCCCGGATGGTCTTTTCAAACAGGTAAACAAAATCATTTACAGGTATAAGTCTCAGTCGAGCCAACTGAAAATGCAGACCTTTCAACATTGACATATAGTTGTCAATCCAGATCTTCAGGCCTGTTGATATCTGATCTTGAGAAAGAGGGGGAAGCCTCTTTTCTAACAGCATGATCTCCTGAGAGCGGGCAAGCAGCTCTTCGATCAGCGAATAATCTACCCGGATGCGATCTATCTTTGAAGGAGAAGAAACGAGACGCACTTCAGGAGTGACGTGCTTCATCAGTTCATCCGGGCTATTAGCCAAACTGGCGGTGATCCTGTCCCACTCTTTCAAATTTTCAGGAGAAATGACATCATCCTTTCCCGCCACCAACCCTTTAAGTAGATCTGTCCCGTCAATAAGCAATTGCACGGCATCACCCGAGGGCTTTATATCTCCCCCCTGGAACTGATTACACCAATCCTCCATCGAATGGCACAACCCGGCTATTTTTTCCATGCTGAGGGCCTTAGCCATTCCCTTTATGGAGTGAATCTTACCATGGATTTCACCCCACAATTGCTGATTCGGCAGATCTTTTTCTACCCTTATCAGAACAATGTCCAATTCATCAAGATACTTACTTGCTTCCTGAATAAAGATTTTTTTGTACTTTTCAAGATCCATAGGTTAATTTTGACAAGTTCTTCCAAATTTCTTCAGGCGTAATCAGCTCTATGGTACGCCCTTCCTTGGTAAAGACGGTCCGGCTTCCATCATTGTCCTCAATCCATGTTATCCCGATGATTTTATCTGAAATCAGGCCAAGTTTCCGATGGTCCCATTTCAAGAGAATTAAATAAGGGTTTCCGTTAGGCATGGACCTTTCTTTTCCCATGAGACTCCCTACATCAATGACATCAAACAGATCGCCCCTGAAATAGATCAACCCTCTGTAACATGGAGGGGCAAGGGGGACAGGGGTGATTTGTATATCGTCCGCGATACGGTAAATATGCTCTGTCTCAATTCCTAAGCATTTCTCTGCGGCCTCAAAGATAAAACATTCCATATCTTCTTAATCCCTGCGAAGCCTGAATCGGCGCTGGATCTCCATCATCTTCTCTGACAGAGCATTCAATGACTTCACAACGGTGACGATCTCCCTTATCTCCTCTTTTTGATTCTTCGTTCCAATGGTAGTCTTCTGTGTCGACATAAAGTTCTCCTGGGCAAGCCGTGAAAGTTCATGGAACTGGCTGAACAAAGCCCTCATCTCTTTTGCCTGCTTCGCCGTCACATCTCCCACCTCTTTTACTTCAGTGGAAATATCCTTAACCCCTGAAAGCATCTCACCAAAAGTGCCCACGATGCCGTGAATGATTTCACGCCCTTTCACAATATGCTCTTCACTCTTTCTCAGGGACGTTAGAGCGGCCTTATTGTCTTCAAAGATGTCATCCACAATACGCCTTATCTCCTGTGAAGACTGTTTAGAATTCTCTGCCATGCTCCTTATTTCGTTGGCCACAAGGGCAAAACCTTTGCCCATTTCCCCGGCCCTCGTGGCCTCGATGGAGGCGTTGAGGGAAAGGAGGTCGGTCTTCTGGGATAGTTCCTCCATGACGCTCATGACCATCTTTATTTTTTCCACCTTGTTTGACAACCTGTATATCGGTTCTGCGTTTTCGACCATCTGCTTGAGGACATCCTCCAAATAGCGCAAGGTCTCACGGGCATTGGCCTCACCCGTTTCGGTCTTGGCTAATGCATCGTTGGCCTTCGAAACCGTTTGGGCCGATTGTCTAACAGCCTCGTCCATCTGCTCCAGGCTCCTGTCTGTGACAAAAGATGTCTTCTGAACAATGAGGGTCTGCTCCTCTGAACCTTTGGCAATTGCCAGGGCTGTATCATCGATTTCCCGGCTGTTGGCCAGGATCTTATCTATCAGACCGCTGAGATTTGCGCCGGTCTCTTCTATCCGTGAAGAAACACTCTTTATCTCCGAAATTATATCTCGCAGATCATTTACCATCATGGCAAAGGCTTCCTCAAGATCACGGATTTCGTCCTGAGATAAACAAAGTATTTCCTTTGAAAGATCACCACGACTGATCTCCTTTGCAACACTACTCAGGCTATTTAACCTCCTCACAATGGATCTGGAAAAAATGCCGCCAAAAATAACTCCAGCAGCTAAGGCCAACGCGGCAGAAATTGCTTGAGCAAGAATGAAATCATTTGTTATCTGGTTTGCTATCCCCACAACCACCATAACAATCAAAAGTAATGCCAGAAAGCTCAGGATGAGCTTGTTTTTTATACTCGTTCTGTTCATTGATCTGCCTCCTCCATTGCGACGATCCAACCGGCGACATCTCCGCTAACTCTTAGAAGTGAAACCGCTAACCGTATTTCTTGAGATCTTACAGTTATACTAAAGCTGATTTTTCTCAGCCCCGGATTCCGGGCAACACCCTTTAGGGCATCGATCAGTGGAACCCTCCCTTCCTTAGGGAGCAAAGATGTAATCGGTTCATTCAATATCTCTTCAAGAGATTTATTTGATATCGCAAGGGCTTTGGAAGTGGCATTTATGACTCTTGCGTCCTTATCAACCACTACTATGCCCAACCCGATACTTTCAGTAATCGCCTTTTGGAAATTCAAATCATCGACTAACTCCGCCGTAGCCTGCCTGGGATATAGAGTACCGGGCTCAATGACGCTCATGTTTTCCGTGGGAGAGATCCCTTGATTTTCGATCCGGTCCATGAGTGCAGAGCAAAAGGCCCTTTTGCAAAGCAGTAATCAGCCTCAATATTAATAACCTCATTTTGCTGTTCCATAATTGTACTTGATATAGCTATAATCGGGAAAGGGAAGTCGGAAAATTTCTGGCGGGCAATTTTGATTAACCGGACTCCGTCTATCTTGGGCATTATTAAATCAGTAAAGAGGATATCAAAGGGTCCATACTCAAATTTTGATATTCCCTCCTTCCCATCATAGGCCTTTATAACCTCGTATCCCCTCTTTTCGAGGAACTCTGTAAGGAATTCCACAAAAAAGAAATCGTTATCTACAACCAAGGCCCTTTTTGACATCTGTTTCACCCCACTATATTGACTATTGACTATCGACTATTGACAACCGAATGACGGCCAAAGGCCACATGATCATAAAATGACTAATGACTAAATCCTCCAATCGACAATTTTACCCAGTGAAATGCTTTTTCTTTTCTATTTCACCGGGGCATCAATCATCAATCAATACAAACCCTGCGCACTTCACTGATATCGGTCAATCCTAAAAAAACCTTACTCATACCGTCCTGTTTCAGGGTAGTCATCCCGTCTCTTACACCTTGCAAAAAGATCTCATCTGTAATTGCCTGTTTTTTTATCAGGCTTTTTATCGCCGGAGTGCCTTCCAACAGTTCATGGATCGCCCTTCTCCCTTTGTAGCCGGTTCCCGAACATACATCACATCCCGATGGACGATAAAGAACAAGTTTTGGGCTGTATTCAATGTTGGTAGAGTGAAATGCTTCTTTTCCGTATTCGGCGGCGAGGGCTTCAAATTCCTCCATAGAGGGATTGTATTTCTTCCGGCAATTGGGGCACAATTTCCTGATCAATCTCTGCGCCAATACACCCAAAAGAGCATCTGAAAAATTTAGCGGATTCAGCCCCATGTCCAAAAGCCTGGTTATAGTCTCCGAGGCGCTGTTGGTGTGCAGGGTGGAAAGAACGAGATGACCGGTAAGTGATGCCTCTATTCCGATGGAGGCGGTCTCACTATCGCGCATCTCCCCTATCATGATTACATCTGGGTCGGCCCTCAAAAAGGAACGCATGATCCTCGCAAAATCAAGCCCTATCTTCGGTTTTACTTCCACCTGCCTGAGCCCAGGCTGTGTAATCTCCACAGAGTCTTCTGCCGTCCATATCTTCACACCAGGATTGTTGATATATGCCAGTGCGGAATGCAAAGTTGTTGTCTTCCCTGACCCTGTCGGTCCCACAGCCAATATCAGTCCATAGGGCTGAACAAGAATCCTCTTCATAACCTGCAAATTCCGTTCGGTCAACCCCATTTCATCTAATTTTAAGGCCCCAGACGCAGCCAAGAGCCTCAACACTGCATCCTCATGCCCGCCTGCTGTGGGCAACGTTGCCAATCTAAGGTCAAGGGGAGGTATACCTTTGCGCCTGAATTTGATTTTACCATCCTGGGGAAGACGTCTTTCGGCAATATCTATACCTGCCATTATCTTCAGTCTCGAGAGAATACCTCTCGCCATAGAGTTGGGAACCTGCATATACTCCTGACATACTCCATCTAAACGGAATCGGATCCCGGTTTTATTAGTAATCGGCGAAGGCTCAACAGGCGAATATCAAGACCCGTGGCTTTCCGTCCCCATCTCACTAAGAGTTTGGCTTTATGTAGATGAAGATTAAGCTCCCAACAGGCAAACTATGCCTATTAGGAGCAGGCCATATACATTTTGAGGTATTTTGTCATGGACTAACCTCCTGGATAGAGGTTGAATGATTGGTAGGCATATTTACATCAAATATAGTAGTACAAAGTTCCTAAGTCAAGAAAAATCGAATTTCATGGATCTCAACAAGGGCCGGGTTCAAGCTTACGTGAAAAGTGTTGCGAAATCAGAAGGGTCCTCTATGCGACCATACATGATCATAGCATCCGAGTCCCCCGATTTATTCAACCTTACCAAATGAAACCTTGAAAATCAAGCAGGTGAAGGTTACCCCAGCACTGAAGAGCGAAAAGAATGATGGCAATGGTATGAAGCTTGGAGGAGGG
>CAZFSF010000144.1:0-6436 GCA_964522045.1 uncultured Desulfobacteraceae bacterium | reverse complement strand
TTCTTGGCGGAGGCGGGAAGGTATCGATCCTCGATTTTGCCGAGGAAAGGGGCCAAAAGGTTGCATCGGAATTGGGAGATGCGGCTCTCTTCTGTTTGACGGATATTACTAAAGAAGAAGATGTCCAGGCGGCAATAGATAAGACGGTTGAAGCATTTGGCGCAATCCATATTGCGGTCAATTGTGCGGGTGTGGGAATACCGGGCAAAGTCTTGGGCAAGGAAGGTCCTATGTCCATGGCCCATTTCAATAAGGTTGTGCAGATCAACCTGATGGGTACCATGAATGTTGTCAGGTTGGCTGCCGAAAAAATGGTCAAAAATGAGGGGAATGATGATGGTGAAAAAGGGGTGGTGATCAATGTGGCTTCTGTCGCGGCCTTTGACGGGCAGATCGGCCAGGCCGCCTACAGCGCTTCCAAGGCCGGCGTGGCCGGGATGACACTCCCCATTGCCCGCGAGTTTGCAGAATATGGCATAAGGATTATGACTATTGCACCGGGGATCTTCAGAACACCCATGCTTGAGGGACTCCCGGAAAACGTGCAGGAGGCCCTCGGAAAGATGGTGCCATTTCCGAAGCGATTGGGAGAACCGTCCGAATTCGCAGCACTGGCCCGGCATATTGTTGAAAATCCCATGCTCAACGGCGAGGTCATCAGGTTCGACGGCGCCCTGAGAATGGCGGCGAAGTAGGTTCTGGGTTCTGGATGCTTGTTACTGGTTGAGTTCCTTATGCCTTGTGCCTTGCGCCCTGAGCCCTCAGCGCTATATGCTGGATAAGTGTGAGCAGCGCTGCCAATTTTCAATCTTCAATATTTAATGTAGGGAGACTATCATGAGACAAGTGGCGATACTTGGCGTGGCAATGACCAAATTCGGCGTCTCGGAAAAGACAAATCTGGAGATGTTTGCCGAGGCAGGTCTTGAGGCCATAGCCCAATCCAACCTCGAACCGAAAGATATGGAGGCCCTGTATTTTGGAAATTGCTTGGGCGATTTTGAAGAGGGCCAGATGCATATGGCGCCCTTTGCCCATGCAGAACTCGGACTGCCCGTGAGCGTGCCGGCCACACGCTTTGAATCGGCGTGTGCAACAGCAACTGTTGCCATTCGTCACGCCGCTCTACTTGTGGGCTCCGGTGTGTACGACGTGGTCTTGGCAGGGGGTACGGAGCGGGCCTGTGCCATGGGCACACCTCTGGCCACCAGGACCTTTGCCATGGGCCACCACGCACAGTATGAATCAACGGCCGGCCTGACCTTCCCCGGTGTATTTGCCATGGCAGCCCACATGTATTCCGAAAAGCATGGTGTTCCATTAAAAGAATTGAAGCAGGACATGGCCGAAGTGGCGGTGAAGAACCATTACCACGGCGCCATGAATCCAAAGGCACACTTTCAAAAGGAAATAGACGTCAACACAGTATTGGATGGTATGATGGTGGCGGACCCACTCCAGCTTTTCGACTGTTGTCCCTTCTCAGACGGCGCCGCGGCAGTGGTAGTGGCCGAGGCGGGAAAGGCCAAGGAGCTTGTAAAAAAGCCGGTTTATATTGCCGGTATGGGACAGGCGTCTGGCGGGCCACTGTATCTGCAAAAGGACCTCAGCAGGGTCATGGCGAGGGAAGCATCGATAGCCCAGGCCTACAAGGAGTCCGGCTTGGGTCCGGATGACATAGACGTGGTGGAACTCCACGACTGTTTTACCATTGCAGAGATCTTGGCTCTGGAAAGTTTCGGGTTCTATGAATTCGGAAAGGGATATGATGCGGCTACGAAAAGAGAGACATATTTGGGGGGCAAGGTGGTGGTCAATCCCTCGGGCGGACTCAAGGCCAAGGGACATCCCATCGGCGCAACCGGGGCCGCACAGGTAACGGAGATTGTAGAACAGCTCCGGGGAGAAAGTGGGCCTCGCCAGGTGGAAGGCGCCCGGGTCGGCCTGGTTGACACCTTGGGCGGAGACTTCGGAACCATATGTAATATTATTCTAAGGAATTGAAAAATGGACTATAAGCTTACTTATGATCAATACCAGCAGAGGTTAGAGCGGGGAGAGCTTCCGGGTCTCAAGTGTAATACCTGTAATAGCGTGACCTTTCCACCCATGGCCCGATGCCGGGAGTGCAATGGCACAGATCTGGAAATCACTGAGATAGCCGGTGAAGGGACAATTCGGACCTTTACCGTGATAAGGGTGGCGCCGGAAGGGATGAGCGCGCCATATGTTGTTGCCATGACGGAAATAGATGAAGGGGCCTGGGTCATGGGAAACCTGGTTGATCTCAACCCTGATGATGCGGATATGAATCTGATCGGGAAGAGAGTCCGATTAGGGAGCCAGATCGTCAAGGGTGACACTTATTCACATGGTGATTCCAGGGTTATTACCTTTAGTCTGACTTAATCCACAGATTTTGCAGACCCGCCCGCCACCTGCCCGCAGTGCTTCGCAACGCGAGGCGGGCGGGTTGTAAGACACGAGCGGGCAGGTTCCACGGATCACTATCAACTGAACGCTTACGGTGGGGCGTACGGGCATGATCTATATCAAACCGGTATCGGTGCGATTACCTGGGAGGAGACAAACATCCAGGTAACCAGTGAAGCATTGACCAGGGCCCCAAGGTAGATCTTGCCCGTGAGTTGATAGAACCAGGTTGAGATTGGTGTCGTCATGATCAAGACGCCGATGATGTGAAAGAGGTTGATCACAAAGGAGACAAACATCCCACCCGGACCGACAAGAGGGATAAACCCTGTGGTAAATAGCGGTACGTACTGGATCATCAGGAAGAGGATCAGGGGTGCAATCAGGGCGAAGGTATTGGTGAAAGACCACGCAATAAAGGTATTGAACCAGGTCCTTTTTCTTGGTCTGCGCAGCTCTCCATGAAGAAAGATTCCCATCAGGACGAAACCGATAAGGATAAAGGGGAAATACTCAAGGCATAAGATAGCCCTGTACAAGGTCAGGTCGCTGGCAAAGGGAAAGATGAATCTGAAGTCTACGATAAAAAAATGCTCCAGCACGTGTTCGCTGAAATAGGCAAAGGCAAAGAGGATCAGGGCTAAAAGAAGTGTCTTGCCGATTACTGCCACGTTCAAGGCAAATCGATCAGGCTTGTAAGAGATCCCGAGGTCTGCCAGGGTAAGACCGCTTTGCCGTGCCCGCTTCCTGAACCAGCGTCTGAAAATTAGAAAACCAATGATATTGATCCAGACGAACCACCAGACAATGCCGTTGACCATCATCATGGGAAAGGCCCTGTCGATGGGGATGAGGTAAATATGGATGGCAAAAAGGATGAGGATCAGGGGGAGGAAGAGCCACATTAAGAGCCCGTTGATCCCGACAAACCTGAAATAGGACTTTCCCGAGCAGGCGTATGTCCCGGAAACAGAGCCCTGGACAGGGCTAAAGAATCTTGTCCTCAGCAGCAGAAGCCCCAGAGGGAGAAGGGATGCAAAACAGGCCAACATGGCCGTTAGCGTCGCCCATTCCTTGATCTGCCAGGTCTGGCTATCCGGGTCGATCCAATACTTCTGCGGGGGGCGAAGAGCCTCTTTCATCCACTCTAAGGCCTCGGCAATGGCGGCATGGTTGTGGGATTCCTGGATATGAATCGTCCTTGGAATAAAAACCTTTCGCGCTGTTCCGTCGCTGAATTCTCCATAGGTCTTGCCGAATTTCGGATCCTTGACAGGAAAGGCTTTTTCCGTTTGAGGCGTAAGCATCCACTCCTCTTCAAAATGCCTGGTCCCGGTCATCCTCTTCCGGAACTCGTCCCATCGGCCCAAAATCATCAACATGTTCTTCGGTTGTGTCCGCGTGGCATCCAGAGTGTAGGCAAAACCGGTTATGACCAGTGCCTTTACCTGTGGATCCTCCAGGGCCACCTTATATGCCATTTCAGCCCCGAGGCTGTGGCCTATCATACCTACCGCCTTTGCATTTACAAAGGGGAGGACCATGAGATGCTTCAGGGAGGTCCGGCCACCATAGGTTTCGTCAAAATTGGGCTCATCCGGGTCATTGGGGATGCCTGAATTCCCGCGACCGATGGCATCGATATTGAGGACAGCGAAACCTCTTTTTGCCAGTTCGATACAGTAGGCATCGCCCGTTTCGCGGTTGTTCTGGTAGCCGTGGATGTATACAACCCCGGGAACACGATCATCAGGTGTCGCCCCTACAGGCTTCAGCAGCTTGGCCCGAACAGGGATCCCGTTGAAATTCTCATACATTACATTGGTGACTTCAACGCGACCGAAATCGGTCTGTATCATGGACGACATAACCACAGAGGCCACCATTATCGTTAGACAGATGACAAAAACAACGACTGCCTTGTTGCCGTGACCGATATCAAAAAGCCTTTTTGTATTCATTCCCCTCTAAGCCCCCTTCACCGGTTTCCGGGTTTTTCCTGGTGTACTTTACTCCTAATTATGCGACCGATGAATGATTTCCGTGAATCAGCGACATCGGATTTTTTTGCTCGTCAAAGCATGATATATTCCTCGCAAGGCCCTCTCGACGCTGGGATACACCGGAATTCCCTCATCCTGAAACCTCTTCCGCATTTTCCTCGACACAGTCTCTACTTTCACCTCTTCCAAGAGATGTGCCCTGTTTTCAAATACCATAACCACATCCTTTCCAGTTTCTCTCTTTAGGTTGGTGAGCGGTTCGATAAGCCCCCGGAGATAGCTTCCTCCCAGAGGCGGTTTAAGACCGTTCATTGTGTAAAAGGCCGGCACTTCTATCTCAAGGGTCCGTAAAAGTATTATGATTATGAGTACGTCTACGGGTTCCCGGGTGAGAATTTCCTCAGCCAAGGCCTTAATGGTTTCTGCCGGGAGGGCAGGTGAACCGGTGTCCAAAGGGTTGGCCATGCTGTTGCCCGGAGTGGGAAAAAACCTCTTGAGCCTCTTCTGTGTGTCATGGCTGAAGGTGGGGATTTGGAGACCCCATTGCTGTGCCAGATCGGAACTGAAGACGCCGATTGCCCCGCCTCCACCAAGTAAGGCAATCCGTGGGCCCGTATTTTTCAGGTATTTGAGGGCAACGAGTGTGTCCATCATTTCATCGAGGCCCTGTACGGAGGCTGCGCCCGCCTGGGCCAGGGCGCCGTTCCAAACCCTGGTCTCTCCCCCCATGGACCCTGTGTGACCGAGGGCCGCCCTGCTCCCCAAAGAGGTGAGGCCTCCCTTCCAGATGATCACGGGTTTTTTGAGGGTTACTCGTCTGAGGATATCCAAAAATCTCCGGCCATTACGTATCCCTTCAAGATAGGCGGTGATATAACCGGTCTCCGGGTCTTCGGCCAAGTATTCAAGGAGGTCTGCAGCTTCCAGATCACAGCCGTTGCCAAAAGAGATCACCTTGCTCAGACCAAGACCTAAGGGAGGGGCCTCATGTCCGAAATCAGTGGCAACCCCACCGCTCTGGGAGATCATGGCCACCGGACCCGGCTCCCTGGAAAAATCAAAGCCGGGGAGGAGGGTTATCCCTCCACGTGGATTATGAATTCCGAAACAGTTAGGGCCCACCACCCTGATGCCATTTGCCGCGATCCTCAGGATCTCAGACTCGAGGGCTGCCCCTTCCTCCTCGCCTGTCTCAACAAAGCCGGAAGAATGGATCTGCACTCCTGCCACGCCATTATTCAAACAGTCTCTCAAAATCCCCGGCACGGCCCTGGCGGGAACCGAGACCGAGGCTAAATCAATCGGCCCTTCTACCTCCTCAAGGCTCTTATATATCTTCAACCCGGCAATCTCTCCGCCTCTTGGCGAGATCGGATAAAGTCGACCTTTAAAACCGTACCGGATCTGACTTAACAGGATCAGCTGACCAAATGAAATGGGCGTACTAATTCCTCCAAATAAGGCGAATCCTCGAGGATTAAACATCCGGTCCAACTGTTGACGTTCTTCAGGTTTCATATATTTCTAGTAGCCTCTATACTCATTATTTCTGAGGTCTTGAAGCCTTGAATACCGGTTGCCTCAGACCGCCTGAGATCAAGAATGGGAGTGCCTCAAAGTCTAACGAAAGATATTTGAAATTTGATATTTGAAATTTGATGGTTTTGAAAAAGGCGCCTGACCTATCAAATCCCTCGGAAGTTTTTTGTAATGGATACGATCCGGGAATGACACAAACCGACGTTTTTTTGATCTTCAAGAATCGGGCATTCTCTTCCTAATTTCAAATTTCTATTTTCGGCATCCTGAATCAGGCAAAAAACAAACGCCTTTTTAGAAAAAGCGTTAATAGGTGAATGAAGGATGCCAGGAGTATATGGGGGCAGGGCGGGTGTGTCAAATGCAAAGCGTTGATGGAAAAAGTTTATCTTAGATTTTAGATTGTTGTTGTATGTGCTTTCATCTTGACTATATGAATTAATTGGGTTAAAAAAGTTAGT
>CAZFSF010000143.1:0-6498 GCA_964522045.1 uncultured Desulfobacteraceae bacterium | reverse complement strand
CGGCGGCGGTGAGAGCTTTCGCAATGTAACCGGATCCTGACCGGCCGGTGCCGACGATTACGGCTGATGGGGCTCCGCTCATGGCCATGAGAGTTCGAGGTCTGTGATGAGTTGGCGCATCTTGTCCGGTTTCCCTTGTGCGTCACGGTAGCGGACGGCGCGGGCTTTGTTCGGTGTCTTGCCTGCGATCGCGTCGCGTTTCTCGCTGGCCATCGGATGCCACAGATGGATGATCGTTCCGGGATGCCGGCGGGCTGCTCCTCCGAGTGTCGTCGCCGCCCGGTAGAAGGCCATGTCCTCGTATCCCCATCCTTCAAACCCGGGGTCGAATCCGCCGACCGTGATGTAGAGCTCGCGGGGGACGGCGAAGATCCCGCCCGGCGAATTCGGTTTCCGTTTGCGGATCTGACCGATCTCGCCGGTGTTGTAGAGGCGGCGTGTCCCTTGCGCAGACAGGCCCGCATACCGGTTGAACGGATATGAGATCCGGCCGGTTTCGGCGGCGGTGCGGACCGCCCACCGGATCAGGTCCGGATTTCCGAACGTGTCGGCGTCGGCGAACAGGACGATGTCCCAGTCACCGGCGGCTCGAGCGGCGTCGTTGCGGGCTTCGGACCGGTTGAAACTGCCGGGCGTGTCGGAGGTCCACACCGGCCAGTCGAAGTTTCGCCGCCAGAATCGTCGAACATGCTTGAAGGCGGCGGTCCGATGCGGTCCGGATGGCCGGTAGGGGATGCAGATCGAGACGTTCACTCGTACTCCGAGGGTGTCGCGAAGCGTCGCTTGATGACCTGCCCGATCCATCCGCGGTAAAACGCCCGGTTGTTCGTCGACACGAACGTCGGATCGGGAAGGTCACGCTTCGACGGGGCGATCTTGACGTCGGATCGTTGCTCGCCTCCGATGCGGGCGACGTTCCCGTAGAGGCTTCGCTGCATAAGGTTCACGGATGCGTTCGAGGCGATCGCACGGGTGAGGACGTCGGCCATCACGGCCCGATCTACGACCATGGGCATGTGCAGCTCATAGGAGAGGGGCCGCGCGACGCCCCATCGTTTGAGGAGCGCGGCCGTGTCCCAGATCCCTTGTTTCCACGGTGACCCGTTCTGACGTCCGCGGGTTCGCCGGCGGCGTGCCGGGTTCGGATGCGCCGTCGCGATCGGTCCACGGTGCGCCGGCGGCGGGAGCCCGGTCGGTGTGAGGATGAAGAAATCGTCGTTCATGAGGATGAAACGGTCGGAGATCTCATTGACCTGACATGCGGCGAGAACGTTCTCGAGGGCGTTCCGGAAGCGGGACCGCTTCTCGTTGCGGTGCGGAATGTGGTTGATGTTCTGGACCCATGGCGGCTTGTCACCGACGATCCAGACGGTCCCATGGGGCATGTTGACGAGGGTCCGCAGCGAATAGCGGATCTCGTCGTCGTCGGGTGTGAGCCGATACGGGTAGACGATGTCGAGGATGGGGACCGCATCGGGTCCCGAGCGGTCCCCATCCTTACCGGTCACGAGGAGGCGACGCCAACCTTGATGGACCGGGGATGGTCCGTCTCGGATTCGTCTTCGTAGACGACGGAGGCGCCGGCGAACGTCGACAGGACCGACGCGTCGGACAGCACGTCCGGGTCGTACTGGAAGATCTGGCGGATGGCGAGGCCCTCCGAGATCACTCCGGCCGAGGACGTCGCACCACGGGGCGCAGCCGGCTGCTTGTTGCCGAGCACGAACCCGGAGCGGTGATAGAACACGGCCGTGTCGTCATCCAGACCCGGCGACTCTACGAACGTGAATCCGGAGAGCCGGCCGATAATCGCGTCGCGCAGCGCCGACGGCGAACCCGACTCGTTGACCTTCACGAAGTCCGGAACCGACAGGATCCGGGTCGCGATCGACGGCGAAACCGCCGCATATCGCATCCCTGCCGGGACGAGACCTTCCGTGATGGCCTGCCTGGCGGCGAGGATCACGGCTTTCGTGTCGTCGACGTCCGCGGTCGCGGCGAATTCGATCTCCGCGTCCGCCTCGAGGGCGTTCATCGCGTCGGCGAGTTCGTCCTCCGCGCCGGTGGCCACCGAAACCGTCTGCGGTTCGGTGATCTGGGTCGCGAAGTCCTCGAGATCGAAGCTCAGTTCCTCGTCGGTGATGTGATAGGCGTCATAGATATGCGCCAGTGTCACATCGACGCCGACTTCGTCCTGATCGTCATAGGTGATTGCGGCGCCGCGGGTGGTCTGCTTCCTCGCGGTCCGAGGGGTCCGGACGCGGACGGTCACGGTCTCCCCGTTGGGCGGCGCGAATCCGGGAATGGGCACCATCGTCACGGTCCTCGCGAGTACGAGGCTCCGGCGGAGGAGCGGAATCGCGACACGCGCGATCCCTTGGGCGGTCAGAAGAGCCATTTAGGTTCTCCTCTCTGCCGCCCAGTCCGGGCGGCGGTCACACGTGATGCCGTGTGAAGATCTTCTCGGCGAGCTTCTCCGGGTCGATATCGGGTTCGGCGTCCGGTTTGCCTCCGCCTTTGAGATCAGGCGTCGGCGTCTTGCCGGGCGGCTTCTTCGATTCGCCGAATTCGGAAAACAGTTCGTCGGCGTCCGCCTCGAGTTCTTCCCGGGTGGCGCCGGCGAGACGTTTCGCCAAGCTTCGGATCTTGTCAACGGGCATCCCGTCGGGGGCTTTCTCCAGGGCGACTTCGAGACGGAGCGCGGTCGCCGTTGCGGCTTCCGCCTGTTTCGTAGCCTCCGCCGCCTTGTCGCTGAGCTTCTGGACTTCGGTCTTGTTGGCGTCCTCGAGTTCGGCGAGGCGTTTCGCGGCGTCGGCGTTCGCCTTGGCTGTCTTCTCGTTCTTGCGGGCGAGCGATTTCCATTTCTCCGCTTCCGCTTCCCAATCCTTGGTCGGCGTTGCGCCGGTCGGATCGGTGTCGGTGGCCGGGTCCGTCGCCGGCGTTGCGCCGGTCGGATCGGTCTCGGGTTCAGGTGGCATCGTCTCTACTCCTGTCCTCCCCGTTTCGGGGATCTCCGTCGCCGTTTCGGTTACGGGTTCGACCTGCCTTCATAGGCCCGTCGAAACGCGTTGAGCGGGTCTGCCACTCCGCGCGCATTCTCATCATAGATGGATTTGAACCTCTCTCCGGGAAATGGGGCGGACCGGTCGAAGACAGGTTCCGCGCTACACGCACATCCATCATGCGCCTGAAAACTCGCGGAGGCTTCCGACCCGTAGACGGGACCCTTGCCGGCGAGGAGCGCGCAGAAGGCGCACGGATCGCCGGATGTGGCTCGAGCGTAGCCGAGTGCGCGGCCGTCGGATCGGATCGCGCGGGTGATCGTGTCGCGTCCTCCGGTGAGGGTCTGTCGTGAGGCGGCCGCCGCGGATGATGCGTCGGCGACCCTCGAGACGGTCGGGAGCGTCGCCGGGATCGCCTTTCGAAGTTTGACAGGACCGGTGACCATCAGTGACGTGATCGTCGCCGGCACGTTCAGGGCTGGGATGTCGATCGTCGGTGGGATCGTCTGGCCGACTTCCGCGATTCGGAACGCCCGATAGTAGGTGCCGGCGAGGCTCGCGGAGCGGGCATGCTGGGCGGCGATCAGACGGAGCGCCGCGTCGAGCCATCCTCCGGTCGTTCCGTCAATGTCATTCGGGTCGAGGATCCGCCACAGGGACCGCATCGTCGTGATGACGGTCGCGGCGAGGCGGGCCTGTTGGACACGGTGCGCTTCGGTGAGTTGCCGGCCGATCTGTGTCGTAGCCATCAGGCGACCGGCTGAGGCTGGATTCCCCCGGCGATGTCGGCTGCGAGTTTCGCGAACGGGTCGTCCGATTCGGCCATCCGTGACCATTCGGCGAGATCCTGTTCTGTCACTCCGGGGATTCGCTCCCACAGTGCCCGGGGTGGGACGTTGAGCATCGTCGCGAGTTTGCCGAGGGCGTCGGCGGTCTGAGCGAGTGACCGGCTTTCGAGGTCTCTCCATCGGGTCTGTGCGTCGAAGGCGGTCGCTCCGTCTTCGTCGCCGGCGATCCATGACGCCATCCGAAAGACCTGTTCCCATGATTCGCCGAAGCTCATCTTGCGGGCTTCGACCTTCCTCGAGAACGACGATTCGGCGGCGGCGAGCGCTTCGGCGGACAGGTTCGCCATCTGGCCGAGGAGCTGATGGGGTGGAACCTTGCTGATCGTGGCGAGTTCCCGGGTGTCGGTCTCGTAGGCTTTCACATAGCCGTCGAGGGATGTTTCGGCGAGGACACCGAAACGGGCGTCGGGTGACTCGTTGACAAGGATGTCTTCCCTTTGAAGGCGCAGCTTCGCGGCGCGGGTCTCGGCGTCCGTCGCGGGCTGTTCCATGCCTGTAGCCCACCGGACCTTGTGTGCGCCGAACCGCTGGACGATGAGACGGTCGAAGATGTCCTGATCGATGCGTGATGCGAGCGGAATGTTCGGTTCGACTTCCCCTTCGGAGTATCCGTCGAGGTCGAGCGAGTTCGCGAACCGGACGATCGGAACCTCGCCGGCGCCATGGACCACACTGTCGATGAATTCGACCGAATCGGGCGACACGTCACTCGCCGAGGAGAAACGATAGATCGTCGTGTCGTCATAGAGTTTCACATGCCAGACGGAGCGGCCGTCGACCTTCCCGGCCCGGGCGGAGACCGCATACATCGGCCACTCGTCTTCGGCTTCGTTCTGATAGAAGGCGAGCATCGTCTTCGCGGAATGGCCGCGGATGCGTGGCATCGGGGCGCCAGTGAAATCGACGCCAGGAACGATCGACACGTAGGACAGGGCGAGTGACATCGCACCCTCATGAACGGCGATCTGGCGGGCGTCGAGCCCGTTCGCCTGCCACATCTGCCATGCGCCGGCGTTCTCGGCTTCTCCCTTGCGACGGTACCCGTCGACGTAGAGAACTTCGACGAACGAGGTCACGACCATCTTCAGGAACCGGTTGATCGCGCGTTTCTGGAGGTCCTTGTACTCCTCCGATGATTGGCGGGGCATCCACGGTTTCTCGTTCTTGCCGTGATACCACTTTTGGACGGTGTCGAGGCGGCGTCGGTTCTCTTCCCATGCTGGGAGCAGTGTCCGGATGAGATCCGTTGCGACATTCGGTGTCATTTGCTACCACACCCTTCCGGGCCGTTTACCGCGGCCGTTCGGTTCGCCACGGTTGAGTGTCATCCTTCGAAGCATACGCGCACCGACGGCGGTGACTGCGAGGTCGATCTTGCGGGACGATTCGCGATGTCCCTTCCAGATGGAGACGCCATAGGGATTAGGATACCGTCGGGCGTTGCGGAGATGCTGTTTCATGGCCATGTGCCCGTCGAAGATGACCGCTCCGTTCCTCATGTCCGCTTCGAAGATCTCGGCTGCTTTCGTGAACTGTTTCGTGCGCGCATGAGACGACATGTCCCACATGATCGAGTGACGTTCCGGGCCGGATGCGACGGACCATAGCCACATCTTCTCGCCGTAGTCGCGATGCCATCCGTCGATCATCCCGTCCCACCAGCCGGACATGTTCTCTTCGTCCTTCGCGTGGGACGGGTCGGCGAAGAACGCCCGGACGGTGTGCGTCTCGAGGATCTGTCGGACGGTCTGGTCGACGTCGTACCGGTTCACGACCCATCCTTCACCGCGGGCGCCGGCTGGCCGCTGCCACACGCCGAGCGTGAAGATGGCACCGTCGGCGAGGCGACATCCGGCGAACGCGGTCGCATCGTCGGATTTGCCACCGTCGAAGAACAGGACGAGGTCGTCGTCGCGGGCGAGTGTGAGATCGCGACGGATCGCAGCGTCGATCTGTTGGGGTGTGAGCCATGCGTCTTCGGCGGCGACGATCTGGTTGTACCACCATCTGCGGGACCGGGCGGGCGGGTTGCGGGGGTCGAGGATCGACTGGACGAGACGGTCGACGTTGAGCCATGTCGAATCGCCACGGATCGCCCGGATCACGAATGGGGCGGCGTCGGCGGTCATCGGGGCTTCCGGTGGCGCCTCGAGCGAGTCGTACAGGATGCCTGAGCCGAGCGTCTTGCCGGCTTGCATCGTTTCCCATGCTTCCCGGTCCCGTTGCGCTGACGAGTCGTCGGATGGTTCGTAGGCGTTCGTCAATGAAAGTGTGCGCGCGGCGCCATCCGGAGCTTTCGTCGCGTTTCGTTCGATCACGTCCGCCATGTCATGGCCAGAGTTGTTCGCCTTCCAGTGTTGCGTTTCGTTCTTCAAAACGAACGTCGCGCGGGCACCCTCGAGTGTCGTCGGGGATGACGTGACGGCCTGCACCAGACGCCGATCATTGAACGCGTGGATGAGTTCCTTCCCGATGTGGACACGAAATTCGAGCTGGGCGTCTTCGGAGATGAGACCCGGGAAGAGTCTCATCGTGTTCTTCGTCTGTTCGAGGGCGACGGCGGCGATCTGGATCCACGCGTCGGGGACGTCGCGGGCGTGCGGTGTCCCGTCGTCACGCCAGCCGGCAAACCGGGCCGGCCCGGCGAG
>CAZFSF010000142.1:0-6520 GCA_964522045.1 uncultured Desulfobacteraceae bacterium | reverse complement strand
TCCCATGAGAAAAGGTCCTGGCAGTCTTTGTTGAGCTTTTTGGTAAACTGGCGCATGGAGATCCCCATGGGACAGACCCGTTCACAGGCACCGCAGTCTGTGCACCGGCCGGCACAATGATAGGCCCTCAGAAAGTGAAAGGTCATGGTATCTGTAGGATCACTACTTTTTCCAACCCACTGGGGTGTTGATTCATCCACAAAACATGTGGGGCAGTAACATAAAGGGCAGGAATTTCTACAGGCGTAACAGCGGATGCAGCGGGATATCAGCCCTGTAAAAAAGGTCTGTTTTTTCGCTGGATCCATCTCTTCTATCTTTTTTACATCCTTAAAGGGTTCCACCCCGGTCTGCTCTTCCACGGGATCGCCCAATATCTCATCATGAATAACGGGATTGCGATGAGTACAGGTGGCACAGTTGCCCTGAAGGAACTTTTCTTTCTCAAAGGTCTCCTCAAAATCGGCGCCCTTTACCAGGAATTTCCCCCCGTTTTCTTTAATATCCAATATCTCTCTATACTTGACCGCACGCATCACTGCCCGGTGATCGATCATCCCCTCACAGGGAATCCCCACAATATAGAGCTGTTCCCGTTTGATCTGGTTCTCAATGATATGGGTGACGATGTTCCTGGAATTGCAGCCATTGGCCACAATGCCGATTTTGTCGGTCCGTTTGGTCAGATAATTACACAGATTCAAGCCGCAAAAGCTATCCCAGTAAAGTTGATCCACTTTGTCCGGATCAGTCACAAGGACCGGTTCATTCATCATGGGTACGGTCCCCTTTTTGTATCCGATGAACGTATCAACCCTGTTTTCTTTGAGCAGCTTTAGTGCCGTCTCCTTGATCTTTTCAGCGTACTTGAGCATTATGCCACCTCAGCTCTCTTTTTGATAAAATAATTGGCCGGGCCCAAGGCCTTCACCTCTTTTGCCACGGCGTTGGCTACGTCAACAAACTTGGTTGCCTCTGCCGAAGATATCCAGGAAAAGTGGAGCCTCCCCGGTTCGATGCCCACATGTTCCAAAAGGCCTTTTAAAAGCGCAAATTTTCTTCTTGCATAATAATTACCTTCCAGGTAATGGCAGTCACCCGGGTGTCACCCGGATACCCATACGCCGTCAGCCCCATGACGGAAGGCAGCTAAGACAAACTTGGGGCTTACCCGGGCAGAACAGGGAACCCGGATGATCCTGAAGTTCGGCGGGTATTGAAAACGGCTTACGCCTGCCAGGTCGGCAGCGCCGTAGCTGCACCAGTTGCAAAGAAACGTCGTAATTTTTGCTTCCCAGTCGTTCATTATCATCTCCTGGTTTGTTATTGGTTACTCGTTATTTGTTATTCGTTGAACACCAATCTCATCCGCAGATTATTTAAACATCTCATCCAAACATTCATTTTTTCAATCCCTCAATTCCTCAATTCAATCTTATATCTGATTAATCATTGCCATAATCTGGTCTTCCCGGAATCCTTTGAGATTCAGGGCGCCGGATCGACAGGACGAGACACACAGCCCGCATCCCTTGCACAGAATTGGGTTCACCTCTGCCCTCCCTGTGAAGGGGCCTTCCTCGATAAATGACGGAGCAGAGTAGGGGCACACTTCTACACAAACCCCGCAACTGCTGCAGAAAACAGGATCGGCCTGCGCTATTGTACCGCTGACCCGGATATTCATTTTGGCCAATAATGTGACGGCCCGGGAGGCAGCGGCCTGGGCCTGGGCAACCGATTCATCGATCGGCTTTGGATAGTGGGCCATTCCGCACAAGAAGACACCGTCTGTGGCAAATTCGGATGGCCCTAACTTTGCGTGTGCCTCCACAAAGAAACCATCTTCATTCATGGGTACCTTGAAGAACTGGGCAAGCTTTTCATCCCTGTAGGGAACTATGCCGGTAGCCAAAGAAACGAGATCTGCGGTTAACAGGACCGGGCGCCCAAGGATGTGATCTACGACTTCTATCTCAAGTTGATCCCTGCCGATTTTTAGCTGGGGTTTCTGTCCCAGTGAATAGCGGATGAAGATGATGCCTGCCCTGCGGGCCTCTCTGTATAGATATTCTCTTTCTCCGTAGGTCCTGATGTCCCGATAGAGTATATAGACATCCATTGCAGGGTTGAGCTTCTTCAGGTGAAGTGCGTTTTCTATGGAGTGGGTACAGCACACCCTTGAGCAGTAAGGCCGTTCCGGTTCGCGAGACCCCACACACTGAATAAATACGGCGGTCCCGGCATTTTTCAAAGAGGGGTCGTTTCTCATCAATTTCTGATCAAGCTCCAGATGGGTCAATACCCTAGGGTCCCTGCCATAAAGGTATTCATCCGGTTTGAATTCAAGGGCTCCAGTCGCTATCAGCGCGATTCCGTGCTCAACCACCTCATCCTTTCCATTAGAACTCAGAGTAGTTTTGAAGTTGCCTACAAAGCCCTCGACGCTACCCAATTGCGTATCTAAGCGTACGTCAATGTTCACGTTTGATTCAATGGTTTTTCTCAGACTTGTTAGGTTCTCCTGGATGTCCTCGCCCTTCCAGGTTTTGAAAAGACTTAATGCCTGACCACCCAATGATGCGGATCGCTCCACAAGACAGACCTCATATCCCTGCGATGCGAGGGAGTCAGCGGCCGCCATTCCGGATATCCCGCCTCCGATGACAAGGGCCTTCTGATTGACGGCTACTTCAGCCTCTTCAAGCGGTTCCATCAGGGCGACCTTGGCCACTGCCATTCTTACAAGGTCTCTTGCCTTTTCAGTGGCCATCTCAGGATTATCCTTGTGGACCCAGGAGTCCTGGTTGCGGATATTGGTCATTTCGAACAGGTACTTGTTTAATCCTGCGTTTATCAGGGTCTCCTGGAATAGCGGTTCATGGGTCTTTGGCGTACAGGCGGCCACCACAATCCGGTTGAGGTTATTTTCCCTTATTACTTCGGTTATTTTGTCCTGGGTGTCCTGAGAGCAGGAGTAGAGGTTGTCTCCCACATATTCCACATAGGGAAGGGAGTCGGCATAGTCCCGAACCGCGGCAACGTCCACCACACCGCTGATGTTGATACCACAGTGACATACGAATACCCCGATACGCGGCGGTTCGCCAAGGATGTTCAGCTCTTCAGGGGTGTCTTTGGTCTTGGTCAGAGTATTCCTCGCTCCACTTAAAAGCGCTCCTGCCTCTGCGGCGGCCGAACTGGCTTCGATAACAGACTGTGGGATGTCCTTTGGACCGGCAAAGGCCCCGCACACGTAGATTCCTTTCTTGGATGTTGCCACTGGATGGAACGAGGGAGTCTGACAGAAGCCCCCCTCGGTAAGATTGATGTCTAATTTATTGGCAAGTGCAACCACCTCTTCTGAGGTTTGAAGCCCCACTGAGAGAATCACCATGTCGAAGCCCTCTTCGATGGCTTCTCCTTCCTCATTTGCGTATTTCATTATCACATCATCACTGCCATCAATGGGATCTATGGTGTGAACCCTTGAACGGATAAAGCGAACGCCATGTTTTTCCTTTGCATCGTTATAATATTGCTCAAAATCCTTTCCGTGGGTCCTCATGTCCATAAAAAATATGGAACAGTCCAGGTCGCTTCCGGCATGCTCCTTTGCTATTACGGCTTCTTTGATGGCATACATACAGCAGGCAGAGGAGCAAAAGCCGTTATCACACCGGTTGATATCCCTTGATCCAACACATTGGAGCCATGCAATTTTTTTAGGCTCTTTGTTGTCGGAGATCCTTGTAAGATGCCCCATGGTTGGGCCTGATGCAGAGAGGATCCTCTCAAACTCCATGGAGGTAATGACGTTAGGGAGTTTAGTGTAGTTGTAGGTCTCGAACTTTGAGGGATCAAAGGGCTGAAAACCGGGGGCTAAAATAACAGAGCCTGCCTCCAGTTCAAGGGTTTCCGGTTGCTGGGCATGGGTCTCCAGGGTGACGGCATCAGCACCGCAGGCCTCCACGCACTGAAAGCATTCGCAGCAATACCCGCAGTTCAGGCACCGATCTGCTTCACTTTTACCGGCCTCCTCGTTATAACCGAGTTCAACTTCTTTGAAACTGCCCTCCCTTGCTGCCGCGGGAAGTTCCGGCATCTTGGCCCTGGATTTCTTGGTTTCATTTTTCGGAATCGGGCGATAGATCGGATTTTCATTGGAAACAGGGGTTCGTCCTTCAGCCATATCACGGCCGTCTAAATACCTCACAATCGATTCGGCTGCCTCTTGACCCGCTGCAATGGCGCCTATGGCCACCCACGGGCCGGTCTGGAGATCGCCACCGGCAAATATCCCTTCGCGGCCGGTTTCATAAGTGACGGGATCCACTTCAGTGGTGCCCCATTTAGAGAAGTCCAGATCAGCCACATCTTCTAAGGCCGAAAGGTCGGGTCTCTGTCCTATGGCCGGGATCAACTGGTCGATTTCAATATCATACTCGCTCCCGGGGATCGGGACAGGTCGTCTCCTCCCCGATGAATCGGGTTCACCCAATTCCATACGTATGCAACGCACCCCTATTATCCGGCCGTCCTTGATCAGGGCCTCCTGAGGCGCAGAGAGATATGTGATCTTCACGCCTTCCACCTCTGCGGCCTGGATTTCTTCCTCCCATGCGGGCATTTCAGCTCGGGTGCGGCGGTACAGAATCATTACCTCCTCAGCACCTAATCTGACTGCGGAACGGGATACGTCAATGGCAACATTCCCGCCGCCAATGATGGCAACTTTTTTTCCGACCTCTGCCTTCCCCTTAAGATTTACCTCTCTTAAGAAATCTACTCCCTGGCGAACACCCCGGGCCTTTTCACCGGGGATTCCCAGTTCGATTCCTTTGTGGGCGCCAAGGGCCAGGTATACGGCCCTGTAGCCTTTGTTGAGGAGATCGTCCACACTTAGATCCGGGCCTAAGGGCGTATCGGTCCTTATTTCAACGCCTAAGTTGGTGATTATCTCGATCTCTTTGTCGAGGATCTCCCTCGGAAGGCGATGATCCGGGATACCCACCCGCAACATGCCGCCCGGCTCGGGCAGTGCCTCAAAAATTGTGGACAGGACCCCTTTTCGCGCCAGATGATAGGCCGCGGAAAGGCCTGCAGGACCTGAGCCGATTATAGCAACCCTCTCCTCTCTTGGAGGGAGACATTCTATCTTTATATCCCTGGGATCAAACTGATCAGCAGCTAACCTTTTGAGGTCCCGTATGGCAACCGGATCATCTACCTCGCATCTCCGGCAGGCATCTTCGCAGCCGTGTGGACAGATGCGGCCCAACACCCCCGGAAGAGGCAGATCCTCCATAATAATCTTGAGTGCTTCTTCATACTTACCCTGACCGACCATCTGCACATAGCCCTGTACGTTCAAGCCTGCAGGGCAGGCTAATCGGCAGGGGGCCTTGTCCGTTTTCTGGATGGCAAATCCGCCCGGAATGGCCTGGGGATATTTCTTAAATGCAGCTTTACGATCGTTCAAACACTGATCGTATTCATTAGGCAGGTTTACGGGACATGCTTCGGCACAGTCGCCGCAGGCGGTGCATTTGGCGTCGTCGATATAGCGGGGGGTCTTATGGATAGTGACTTTGAAATTTCCCTCAGACCCTTGAATATCGTCTATCTCTGCACAGGTGATCAGATTAATATTCAGATGCCGGCCGACCTCGACCAGTTTAGGGGAGATGATTCACATGGCACAGTCATTGGTAGGGAAGGTCTTGTCCAATTCACTCATTACCCCACCGATGGCCGAAGATTTTTCTATTAGATGAACAAGGTATCCGGAATCGGCCAGATCCAATGCAGCTTGCATCCCTGCAATGCCGCTCCCTACTACCACGACAGAACCAACGGCTTTCTCGAGCATGAAAGACTCCTTGAGACCTTTGTAAAACGCCCCCTCTTGCCCAATCTCAGCGTCAGGCTGAGATTTTAATCCTCGAAATATTCAATATATTCCTGTGGTTAAAATCTTCGCCTTCCTTGACCTTGACCAAAGTTGAACATTTTTCAAGGGCCTCCTCTTAGAAATTACTTTAAATAAAGAGTGGATTGAAAAAAGTAAAAGTGCCGTATTTCTCTCATTATTTTATGATGGTGTCAACAAAAAAACTCCCAGATATTTTTCACCCGATCGAGATTTCGAAACAAGGGTCCGGCTCGACAAATATCGACTTGAACCGTGGTCGCTACAATGATACACTGGTTGTCTACATAGACCAAGATCTTGAATTTCTGGAGAAATTTTGGGAATTTTCCGCAGTATCCGGTATCCAGTATCGAGTGTTCCCGCTAAAATCTGGATTTTGGACCAGCATTGCTAATATAACTGAAACCTTCATCAAACGGAGTATCGGTCATGCCAGAGAAAAAGGACTCACCCATCAGAATGGGTATTGTTGGTGGTGGGGCATTCTGTAAAGAATTCATCGAGAAGACACTGTTGTATAGCAAAGAATACGTTGATGGCGCCCGGATCGTTGCAGTAGCTGATCCTGATTCTGAAGCGCCCGGA
>CAZFSF010000141.1:3760-6532 GCA_964522045.1 uncultured Desulfobacteraceae bacterium | reverse complement strand
TTCCTTCACCACGGAGCAACCTGAGAGAGCGGGGGAGATGGCTGAGAGATATAATGGGGGAGAAATGGTCAGATTTGGGCGGGGATCTCCAGGTTTGGAGGAGGGGTGTTATCAAGGGACTTAGAGCCCTTGATACCGAGGCCGTGGTGTTCAGCCATTTTGTTGCCATAAACGTTGTCATTGGTGCATCAACAGGGGATGACCGGGTGGTTGGTTTCTGGGCTGACAACGGCTCGGTGACAACAGTTGATGTAGATGGAGACAGACTGAGCATAGTCGAGCGCGGTTCAGAGATATATACGAAGGTAGGCTGAGAGACCTTTGAAAAACGCCCCCTTTCGCCCAATCTCTGCGTTGCATTCGGATTTTAATCCTCGAAATATCCAATATATTCCTGTGGTTAAAGTCCTCATGCGCCTTGATCTTGAACGAAATTGAACGTTTTTCAAAGGTCTCGCTGAGTTTGTGGGGACGAGGCTGTACTGCTGGGTGCCCTGCCGGATCGAGGAGGTCTAAAAAATGGCAAAAGAGCGGAAGCGTTATGAGGACCTTGACCAAACGGTGAAAGACCTGGTGTTGAACGCCGGGGCCATTGACGTGGGCATTGTGACGACCGAGACCCTCGAAGGCGGGCCGCCGTCGACAGATTTATCGTACGTATTGGATGGCGCCAGGTCGGCGATTGTTTTTGCCCTGCCGCTGGACCAGGAAAAGATAAAGCGGTTCCTTAAAAAGGAGGATTTTTCCGGGCACGGTTTGGACAATGTCCGCACCAACACCCAAGCCAGCGGCATTGCCCTGGAACTGGCCCGTTTTTTGGAAATGAAGGGGCATTCCGCCGTTCCGGTCGAATCAAATTTTTTCTATCGGAAAGACACATCAAGGGGACCGTTTGACGAAAAACCCCCGATTTCCCATCGCTATCTCGCCGTGCGCGCCGGGATAGGGCACTTCGGGCTGTCCGGCAACGTCATCCGGGAAAAAGAGGGAGCAGCCATCATTCTGGGTTCTGTTGTTACGACTGCTCATCTGACGCCCACTGAGCCCCTGCCTGCCGAGGAGAACTACTGCGACGAGTGCCGGCTCTGTCTGTCCGCCTGCGCCTCCGGCCTGATGCACGCGGAGGAAAAAGCTGCCGTTACCCTCGGTGGGGTTGAATTTTCCTATGCCAGACGGCAGAGCTACAATCGTTGCGACTACGTCTGCGGTGGGTTTGCCGGGCTCTCTAAGTCCGGCAAGTGGTCCACCTGGTCGCCGGCCAGATTCCCCATACCGGATAAAGACGAAGAGTTCCTTGACGCCCTCCGCATGGCAGTTAAGCCATATGCCTTGCGTCCGAGACCGGGCATTGGCTTTTATCATCCCCTCCTGCCCGGGAACAAGGGGCAGATCACCTGCGGCCATTGCCAGATCATCTGTCATCCGGACAAGGACGTACGGGCGAAGCGTTTCAAGATGCTGACACAGGCCGGAGTGGTTATCCAGTTGGATGACGGATCGCTCAAGGCAGTCTCGCCTGATGAGGCCCGTGAACACTTAGCGGCCAAGAGCCCGGAAGAGCGGGCGCTGTATGAAGATATTAAAAGATAACATGATACCAAGGTACTTCTATGGCTACAACATTGTGGCGGGCGGTTTCATCATACAGGCGGCGTGCATCGGCGCCATGTTTACATATGGGATTTTCTTTATGGAGTTCCAGGCCGAATTCGGTTGGTCGCGGGCGACCATATCGGGCGCGTCCTCACTGTCTTTCCTGATCATGGGAGCGGTTGGAGTCCTTGCAGGGAGACTCAACGATAGGATTGGCCCGAGGGTCCTCATCACAGCGTCCGGTATTTCACTTGGGCTTGGCTATCTGCTTATGTCCCGCATACAGGAGCCCTGGCAGATCTATCTGTTGTACGGGGGGCTCGCAGGTATTGGTTTCAGCACACATGACGTGGTCACGTTGTCCACGGTGGCACGCTGGTTTGTGAAGCGCCGCGGTATGATGTCCGGTATCGTCAAGGTAGGCACAGGTACCGGCCAATTTGTGGTCCCGCTGATTGTCACTCTCCTCGTAGCAGCCTATGGCTGGCGTAACTCCTATCTCATCATCGGGGGGGCGATTCTGGTGATACTCGTGGCCGTAGCCCAGATCATGCGGCGCGACCCTCAAGGGATGGGTCTGCTGCCGGATGATGCGGGGGATGAGGTGAGGGGGGCCGGTAACAGGGACCCGGAGCCTGATATATCTCTGAGAGCGGCCGCCCGAACAAGTCAGTTCTGGATCATCTGTCTGTCAGAGTTCGCCACATTCCTCTGTTTGTTGACAATGATTGTCCACATTATACCCCATGGCACCGACATTGGCCTGCCTCTGACGACAGCGGCGGGAGTCCTCTCAACCATCGGAGGCATGAGTCTGTTAGGTCGAATCGTGATGGGCACGGCGAATGACAGGATAGGCGGGAAGCGCTCGCTGATCATATGCTATGCTGTGTTGATCTCTGCCCTTATTTTTCTGCAGACGGCAAACCAGGCCTGGATGCTGTTACTCTTTGCCGCCGTCTACGGCTTTGCCCACGGCGGCTTCTTCACGGTAATGTCTCCCACTGTCGCAGAGCTGTTTGGGATCGGGTCTCACGGTGCCATTTTCGGGATAGTCCTGTTCAGCGGGATGATTGGTGGTGCGATTGGACCGGTGCTGACCGGCCTGTTCTTCGACATGATGGGAAGCTACCAGACGGCCTTCATCGTTCTTATCGGAGTGGCCATCTCAGGTCTAAT
>CAZFSF010000141.1:0-3660 GCA_964522045.1 uncultured Desulfobacteraceae bacterium | reverse complement strand
GGAAAAAAGTATATATAGGGTTGACTTAGGTTAGTAAATTAACAATATTGCTCTTATTATATTACAAACAGATGCAAATTCTAAGACTTGGAAGAGGTTTTTAATTTGATGATTGATGGGTTCATGGAAAGAGGAGCTGATTATGAAGGTAAATAAGATTGATCATATATGTATTGCGGTCAAGGATTTGGAGGCGGCTAAGAAGGTCTGGGAGCCCATGTTGGGTAAGTCAGGTCCTGATGACGCCTATGTTGATGAACCTGAAAAAATCAATGTGGCCAGATACTGGGTGGGTAAAGTCGGTTTCGAGCTGATGGAATCCACGGCCCCGGATGGAGACGTGGCAAAATTCATTGATCGAAACGGTGAGGGTGTGATGCTCATCAGTTTTAATGTGGACAACACACGAGAGGCTATTGATGAACTGAAGACAAAGGACTATCCCTTTATTCCGGATTCGAAGGGAGAGGTCGCAAGACCTTTTCGTGATTGCGAATTTGCCTTTATACACCCCAAAAAGTTAAACGGGGTCCTGACTGAGCTGATCGATTATAAGTGGGACGAGATTAAGTAGAAAATAGAAACTGGAAATTGTAAATTTGAGTTTGGCAGATTCCGAACCAGGATAAGTCGGAAGGCCTAAAGTTTACCCTGTTAACAGGTGGCGATTCACAAAGGCTTGAATGGCGGCGGGATATTCGGGAGTGTGGCTACAGTCGCTGTGATCCGCGCCCTTGCCCACAAAGAGCTCTGCTCTGCCGGCAGGAAAGCCGTCCCTTAGCCTCCAGGCATGGTGAAGGGGAAAATTTTCGTCTTCGTCCCCGTGAATAATCAGCACGGGGATATCAATCTGCCGGGCCAATAGCGCAGGACTCACCTTATCCATCCTGAACCTGTAAAAGATATCCATCCATAAGACCACCATAGGGCCGAACAGGATGCCGAAAGTCAGGTTGTAGGTTCGATAAAGGGAGCGCAGGGCCTCCTTTGTCCGTGCATAACACCCCTCCAAAAAGAGGAGTCTTATCCTTTGGGGATTGTGATTAGCGGCAATGATTGCCCCCGCAGCCCCGGCTGAATGCCCATAGAGGAGTACCGGTTCATTAACCCAGTGCAATACGGACTCAATATCCTCTGCAAACCTGAAGGCGTTCATAAAATGGTGAGGGCTGGATTGACCGTGATCGCGTGCGCTGTGGATTATAGTCGTAAACCCCATCTGCCCAAAGAGCCGGGCCCTGGGGACCATACGGTCCCGGTTCCGACTCCAGCCGTGGGCAAGCACAACAACACCCCTTGAGGGTCCCTCGGGTTCAATCCTCCAGACCTCTATCTCGCCGCCATTAGCTGCAGCAATTCGGGTATCCGTAATTTGTCCCCAGTCAGGAGGGTCTATGACCGGGTCTCGTGGAATCTGGAGGACGAGGTAGGTGAAAAACAGGGTCAGGATCAGGTAGATCCCCACAATAGCGATAATGATGTAAAACCACATTGGGGTCAACAACCCTCTTCCATCACCCTGGGCCTTGCCCGTTTTTTGGTCGGGAGGTTCACCTCTTTTTTTTGTGCAGATGGAGTGCTTGGACTATCCTTGGTGGATTCATAGACCGGCAGGCCCGCATCAATCCATGCCTGGCTTCCACCCCGGAGATTTCTGGGCATCTTGAAGCCTTTTCTTTCAAGTACGCCCACGGCCATACTGGAACGATCGGCAGAGTTGCAGACCGTCACCACCGGTTGTCCCGGGTCCAGTTTATCGGACTGTTCTGAAAGGTAATTCAGGGGAAGGTTCAGTACCGTCCCAATCTGAGCCGCCCATGCACCAGTATTGAGGATGGAGAGCATCAGCATAAAAAACAGCGAATAAGAGATTGACCTTTGCATCTGTTTCATTTTCAGGATCTCCTTTATGGAATATTGTTCGCTAAATCATTTATCCCCTGATCGTAAGCAGATAAACGGGTGTGCCACTGAAATTCTCACCCTATCATAATAGATCATGGCTGAAAATCAAGCAATTTCAGGAGGGCAAGGGATTCACAATGGGCTCTCAAGATCACAGTGTGGAGGCGATTCCAATTGACAAAAGTGTTTAAAGACAATATCCTTCCCCATAGTGTAAAGGTCCCTTCTGAGAGGTATTGCGAGAGATGGTTTAAGTATTAACAGCAACCCTATTTTTTAATAAAGGAGGAAAGAATGAAACGTTTTTCAGTTTGGATAGGAACACTTTGCCTTTCCGTTTTCATGGTGTGTGGGTTCCAATCTATTACCGGTCATGCCGGTACCATGGACCTCGTCAGCACCCTGGTAGATAAGCTGGGCATTACAGAAGCACAGGCCAAGGGCGGATCTGGTGCCCTGTTTCAGAATGCAAAAGACAATCTGAGCGCCGATGATTTCCAAAAAGTGTCTGACGCGGTTCCAGATATGGACGGATATCTGGCAGCAGCGCCGGCTGTAGAGGAAAAGAGCGGTCTGGGAGGGACCCTCGGGAGTTCTTTGTCATCCTTGGGCGGAGGTGCCGCAAAGGCCGGATCAATGCTCGATCTAACCAGTGCTTTTTCAAAGTTAGGTATGGATTCAGGCACCTTGGGCAAATTTGTCCCGGTGGTTCTGGATTTTGTCCAATCTAAGGGCGGATCAAGTGTGGCAGGGCTGCTGAAAGGGCTTTGGAAGTAATCCCGGTGTTGGAAATACCGCCGAGATAGGCTTCCAGGCTCTGAGCACTCTCTCCACTCAGATCACGCTCAAGGTAGATTGCCATGCCCAGACAAGGTATTCCAAAATCAAAGATCTCAGGTCAGATGTATTGGTAGATGCCTTGCGTGAAGGTTAAATGGCATGACATGATAAAGCGTCGCGTTCAATGGTTATCATAAAATATTTGACATACATGCATAGATGATGCATATTAATGCATATGAGAACGACACTAAACATAGACGATAAGATATTGGAAAATGCTTCCAGGTTGACCGGTATAAAAGAAAAAACAGCTTTGGTCCGGCTTGGGTTAGAGGCGCTGATTGCTCGTGAGAGCAGCAAGCGGCTCGCAAGATTGGGTGGTACTGAAAAGGAACTTCATATAATACCCCGGAGAAGGCCATCTAAATCTTAGCCATGGTCTTGGTTGATACTTCAATATGGGTTGACCATCTGAGAAAAGGCAATCGGCATCTTGAGAAACTTTTGCTTGATGCAGAGGCGGCTTGCCATTCTTTTGTCATAGGTGAATTAGCATGCGGTAATATAAAGAATCGTTCTGAAATCCTGATCCTACTTAAATCTATTCCAAAAATTCCAACCATAGATCTTGATGAATATTTATATTTTGTCGATCAGAACCTATTATATGGTTTTGGTATTGGTTTAGTAGACATACACCTCTTAGCTTCAGCTAAGTTAACAGATATCCCTATATGGACCGCGGATAAAAAACTAAATAAAGCCGCAATTAATTTAAATATTTCATACAGAATACAGATAAATGATAATCATGAGTTTCATCTTGACTGCTGCCACCGTGGCCGCTCTAAATTTTTATTGGGCCTATAAAGGTAAATATGTTCCTATTGCATCATGTCAAAGAAAAAAACAGGTCTTTAATCACTCTCTTCAAACATTAAACGAAATTTCTCAAAGGTCTTTTCAGATGAG
>CAZFSF010000140.1:0-6777 GCA_964522045.1 uncultured Desulfobacteraceae bacterium | reverse complement strand
CGTTGATGGCGCCCGGATCGTTGCAGTAGCTGATCCTGATTCTGAAGCGCCCGGAGTTGTTCTTGCCCGTGAGATGGGATTGGTCACTGTGTCGGACTATCATGAATTCTATACGCCTGATCATCACATTGATCTCATCATCGTATTAATGCCACAGAGGGAGGTTTTTGATGATATCTTAGCCACCAAGCCGACCCGTATCCGTCTCCTTTCCAATCGCGTGTTCAGGCTGTTGTGGAATACGGTGACCTTGCAGGAAAAAAAATTGAAGGATCGAACCGGAGAACTCATGACCATATTGGACGGCATCCAGGATTTTATTGTCGTCATTACACCGGAAAGGGAGATTGTTGAAGTGAACCGGGCATTCCTGGATCAGATGGGCTATACCCGTGAACAGGTGATCGGCCGGAACTGCTATGAGATTTTTCAGAACGCCATGCGCCCCTGCGAACAGGGAGATATTGTATGTCCGTTAAAGGAGGTTATTCGGAATAGAAGGCCTGACCGGCAGGTCCTGACACGGGTAGACCACAATGGAGAGCTTCGTTATATCGAGGTAACCATATTTCCAATATGGGAGGATGACGGGAGGATTTCACGTTTTGTTGAGATCAGCCGTGATATCACTGAAAGGAAAAAAGAGGAGGAAGAGATTACCCGACGTCTCGAACAAATGGTGGAAGAGAGGACCCTGCAATTGAAGGAGACGCACGAAAAACTCCTTCATCAGGACAAGATGGCCTCCTTAGGGAAGCTGTCCGCCTCGGTTGTCCATGAAATCAACAACCCAATAGCGGGTATACTGAATTTGCTCATGTTGCTCAAACGGATTATTGAAGAGGGATCGGTGAACAAGGAGGAGATTCAACAATTCAACGAGTACCTCAATCTCATGGAGACGGAAACCAGGCGTATAGGCCGGATTGTCTCCAATCTGTTGGCCTTTTCCCGACAGTCCAAAATGAGGATCAAGCACGTTGACCTTAATCGGGTTATCGAGAAGACTCTGTTTTTGAACTCCAATCTCCTGAAGATAAGCGGGATTAGGGTTGAAAAAGATTTAGATCGGGATCTTCCTGATATTATGGGGTCGGAGGACCAGCTTCAGCAGGTTTTTATGAACCTGTTTTCCAATGCCGTCGAGGCCATGGATAGCTCTGAAGAGGATGTTCTGAGGATTGAAACCGAACATTCCCTGAAAGATAACAGCATCGTAGCCAGGGTTAGAGACACGGGGATGGGTATATCTAAGGAAAACCGTGCGGCGCTCTTCGAACCCTTTTTCACAACCAAGAAAAGAGGGAAAGGTGTAGGCCTGGGCCTCTCGGTGGTTTACGGAATTATCAAAGATCATAAGGGCTCTATCAGTGTGGAATCCGAGGTTGGAAGGGGCACGACCTTTGTGGTGGAACTCCCCCTGGATCACCAGGGGATCAAAAATGAAAAGAAAAAGTAAAGGAGAAAGGTGTTTCCCATGGACAGTACCAAAATCCTTATTGTTGATGACGAATTGATCATGAGAGAGTCTTTGGCGGGATGGCTTGAAAGGGATGGCCATGAGGTAAAAAAGGCTGCCAGTGGAGAAGATGCGCTGGAAATGCTGAAAACCGTCAAATTCGACATACTCCTGGTCGATATGAAGATGGAAGGGATGAGCGGTCTGGATGTACTAAAGCATGTGAAAGAGAGCGATCCGGAAGTGGCGGTGGTGATAATTACCGCCTACGGCTCTATCTCTACGGCCATTGATGCCATGAAGGTGGGGGCATATGATTATCTCCTAAAACCCTTTGATCCCAGCGAATTGGGTATGCTCATTGAGAAGATTCTCCATTTTCAGGCACAGGCAAGAGAGAACCTGTTTTTAAAAGAGCAGTACAAGGACAGGACCCGGTATGAAAACATGATCGCCCAGGCCGGACCGATGCAGGAGGTATTTGACCTTATAACTGATGTTGCGCCTACAGGTTCTACCGTCCTGATTACCGGCGAGACCGGGACCGGCAAGGGGTTGGCGGCCAAGGCCATCCATACCGCGAGCCCCCGCGCGGAGGGTCCTTTTGTAGTGGTCAACTGCGGCGCTTTTCCCGAGCATCTTTTGGAAAGTGAGCTTTTTGGCTATCAGAAGGGGGCTTTTACAGATGCAAAAACCAACAAAAAGGGCCGGTTGGAACTGGCCCACGGGGGCACCCTGTTCTTAGACGAGATTGGTGAGATCAGCATGAGGATGCAGATAGACCTGCTGCGCGTCTTAGAGGACCGGATTTTTTACAGGGTGGGTGGGACACAGCCCATAGAGGCGGATTTCCGCGTTATTGCCGCTACCAATAAGAATCTTGATGAGGCTATCAGGGAGCGGACGTTCCGGGAGGACCTGTATTATCGTCTGAATGTAATCTCTTTTACCATGCCGCCCCTTCGCGATCGGAAGGATGATATCCCCCTCTTGGCGGAACACTTTCTCCTGCGTTTTTCTCAGGAGACCAATAGACATATTGACCAGATCAGCCGGGAGGCCATGGACGAAATGATGCTCTATGAATGGCCGGGAAACGTGCGGGAATTAGAAAACGCCATTGAGAGGGCCGTTGTTGTCGGGAAGACCAGGAAGATCATACCACAGGATCTGCCCATATTTCACCCCGAGCACTTAGACGCCACTCCGGATAACTCCCTAATGGAGATAGAGAAGGCCCATATCAGCCGCATCTTAGATGATAACCAGTGGAATATCTCCAAGGCTTCCCAGGTTTTAGGGATTGATCGCTCCACCCTTTACAGCAAGATTAAACGTTATGGCATTCAGAGGCCCTCCGGACCCTCAGGGGCTTAGGCAGTCAGATGCCCCAGGGCGGAGGCCGGATTGAATAAGACACAACAACAGAAGGTCATTATTTCTCCCATCGGAAAAAGGGATGATGAACTGATTGAGTTAATAGGCGCTGACATAGAATCCGTATTCGGGCACAAAACGGAAACGATCCCCCTTCTCGACTCAGTGGACTTTGCCTTTGACCCGGTTCGCAGGCAGTATCACTCTACCCCCATTTTAGAGAAATTAGCGGCTTTGGCGCCATCACAGGCCATGAAGGTCTTAGGCATGGCCGAGGATGATCTGTTTATTCCCATCCTCACACACGTCTATGGTGAGGCACAGTTAGGGGGAAGGGCATGTATGGTGTCCACCTATCGGCTTAAGGAAGGGCTTTCTTTATCGGCGAGCGGGGATGCCTATCAACGACGGGTGGTCAAAGAGGCTATCCATGAATTAGGGCATACCTTCAATCTCCGGCACTGCCGCGATAGCGCGTGCATTATGCATTACTGCCATACGGTGGAAGATGTGGATAGAAAAACAGGGCAGCTCTGCAGATATTGCAAGGTCCTTCTTGAGGATGAATTAAACATTTTTTCTAAGTCCTGAGGAAACGCTTGGCCAGTCTCTTCCAGCCGATTTCCGGCATACACCCATAAATATCATTCCCTAAGAAGCCTCCGTCAGCGGCAAGTGGGCCTACCTTTTCCTCTATTATCCCGTAAAGACCGTTGATCTCTTTCCCCATGAAATCCTCGGTTTCAGCGTTGAGCATGAGATTCCTCAGGTTCTGTCTGAGATTCTTGGAGTGAATCCTCATGATCCAGCCTTCGGAAAAAGGGTGTTCATTGGCCAAACTCCCCTGTTCTCTCAAAACGGGGTTGATGGCGGTGACCACTCCGCTCACCGGTGATAAGACCTTTGCCATATGCTTACCACGATGGGCCGTGATATCTGCCTGTTCCTGTTTGACCTCCTTTCCCACAAGAGGGGCCTTAATGGAATCGAGAGGGCCCAAGAGACGTAGAGAAAAATCGTCCATTCCCACCCTGACAGTGGACCCTTCTTCTATTTTTGCCCAGGTGTGTCCTTTGTGAAAGTAATAGCCCTGTGGGATCTTGAACCCCTCTATTTCCATGATGTCAACCGGGGTCACAACCGTGTGCACTTGATGCTGGTCATCGAAGTATTGATCAAACTCACAGTCTGCACAGTGATATTCGTGGGTGCAAGCCCTGAAGTCTATCCGGCCCTTCATGGAGTGGAGGCATGGACGCTTCCAGGGAGGGAGTGCCTTAAGTTTATCCTTCCAAAAAACGACCTTACCTCGCTTTCCCTTGGGGCCCGTCCCTTTCTGCTTAAGGCGCATGTTTGCCTTTGCCGTTCCTCTCAATGCCCTATCAAATGGGCAGGTCCCGCATTGATAGTTGCTTTTACACGCCTTTTTTGCAACCACCCCCGCCTGCATCCACAAGCAGGGGGAGAGGTCGATTTTGGAACTATGTTTCAGACAGGTTGTCGGTCTCATTATTCTAAGTCCTCAGTGTTACAGCAACTCGGTTTCAATGCGTTGTTACATGTGGCTTTTAGGTTGCCGTTTCCCGGCAAATCCCGTGTGCTTTTCTTATCCGGTCTTCAGAAAAGTCTTGGTCAAGCTGTTCCATCCAAGTGAGGGGAGATTTCCATAGATATCCTCGGCTAAGAAACCACCATCCGCGGCCATCGGACCTGCCACATCTTCAATCATTCTTTCCAACGTGGTTACTTCTCCGTTCATCCACTCAAGACTCTCCGCCTCTGCCATAAGCTTCTTGGCCGTTCCTTTGACGTCGGGAGTGCGCACGGTAAAAAGCCAGCCGTCCCCGTATGGTTCCCGGTTGGCAAGGTCGGGTCTTTCGCGCAGTCTGGCATTTACATCAACAATGACCCCATCCACAGGGGAGAGGATATCGGCCAGATTCTCTTTACGCTTAAGGCCCCATCCGGGATTGTTCTGATCCAACTCCTTGCCCATCAGCGGGAGATCAAATGCATCAGCTTTCCCTAACAGTTTCAATGAAAAATCATCCATTCCCACACGGATATAGCCCCCGCTTTCGATTCGCGCCCATGTGTGGCCGTTATGAAAATAATAGCCCACCGGCATGTCGAATCCTTTCACTTGCTGTGTCTCATTAGGGATGGTTTTGGTCTTTGTGGACCACACGTCCTCAAAGAACTGGTCGAAATCGCATGTTGAACATTCATAATCATATGCACATGCCCTCTTGGCAATCCGGTTGGTCAGACTGTGCCTGCAGGTCCTTTCCATGCCCGGTCTTTTTCTCATGGAATCCTGCCAACTGATCTGTTTGCCGTTTTCGACCTTTTTATTCATGCCGAGATCATATTTGCACGTGGTGCAGTCATAAAAGTTGTTGCAGTTTTTAAATGCGACCACGCCCGACTCCATCCATAAGCAGGGATTCGCAGTCTTGGCATTCTTATCGGGTTTAACCATCCAGACCTGGCCTCCCAAAACCGTCCCGATTTCAGATTTGCGTCCCAGGTCCTGACTGCTCCCTCTCCTATAGGATGTCCCGAATCCCAATTTTTCTCTCTTGCCTTCATTCCTTATTCCTGCCATTTTAGAACCTCCCTCTATTTTAGTCCTTTTTGGATTTTGATTTAACAATTAGCTTCTGAATACAGCAAGAGTGATGCCACTTAGGGGGATTTCTTCAAAAAAAATCCTGATTGATTTGAATTGAGGCCGAACAAAAGGTCTATCCTGGTACGCATTTGGTCCCCTTCGGCGAGATTGAGTTTTTACCATTGGGTTGAAACATCCTGCAATTTCAAAGAGTTGAAGAATTTCAGGGAAAAGCGGAAAGTCATATTTTGAGTTTTTCTGTCGGGCAATGAATAATTTAAGAATATTTTTGTTTCTGGCTGGCTATGTGTCTTGATGAGTGTTTGGATGTAGGGGTTTAGGTGTAGCTATATCCTACAGCGAGGCGCTATCCCACTCGATTTTTTTGAGGAGAATGAATCATTTATCCAGTAGTTTAATTCGGTTACGCTACTGTTGCTAAATGCAACACATAAATCTTATTTCTCTACACAACAGAGATCGTCGAATAGTTGAGCCTCGCATCACTCATCCACTTAACGATGTCGGACACTAAAGGCTTTTGCAAAAATAAGCGCACCTGGAAGTGACGGAGGTTATGTGGTTGACACACCTTCCTCTTTTCCGTATCCTTCCGTTCAGTACAGTAATCGTAAAACACTCAACGAGGGTTGTAAGAAGGATACCACATGACATTAAACGATCTGGATTTGGAGGTCCCGAAGTTAGGGAAATGCCGTATAACCTCGCCAATGAGTTCAACTGATTTTGTTGATGATGGTGAACGCGTCCTCTTTCATTCGACTCTCAAGGAAGCCGAGGCCTTTCTCCAAACGAACGGAAAGCTGCCATGCTTCGAAATGGCCGGGCCAAGGGAGAAGATCTATTTCGACCCCTCAAAGCTCAAGTGCGGGATCGTCACGTGCGGGGGTATCTGTCCGGGTTTGAACGACGTAATCCGGGCGATTGTATTAAGCCTCCATCATCATTATGAAGTGGGAACGGTGTTTGGGTTTCGGTATGGGTATGAAGGCCTTTCACCGGCATACCGGCACCCGCTTGTGGAACTGGGTCTGAAAGAGGTGCACGATATTCACACGAAAGGGGGTACGATCTTGGGTTCGTCCCGAGGTCCTCAAGATGTTTCAGAGATGGTCGACACTCTGGAACGGATGAACATCGGCATCCTTTTTGTGATCGGGGGAGACGGTACCCTGCGAGGGGGACAGGCCATTTATGAGGAAATTGGGCGGCGCGGTCTCAAGATCAGCGTGATCGGTATTCCAAAAACCATAGACAATGATATCTCCTATGTGGACGAGTCGTTTGGCTTTGAGACCGCGGTTGC
>CAZFSF010000139.1:3980-6794 GCA_964522045.1 uncultured Desulfobacteraceae bacterium | reverse complement strand
GGGAAAGATGAAACGAGTTTACGAATTGGATGTCTACAAACTGGCAGAAGAGTTATGGCTGTTTACGGCTTGAAATTAGGAATTGGAAATTAGAAACTGGGAAGATCGGCCCAAATTAAATGCTTTCATCAACAGCACAAAAGTATGAAGGCCAAATTTCCAATTTCTATTTTCTAATTTCACCGTTCAGTGAACGGTTAAAGGAGAAGATAATGCCAAAGGGAAACTGTGAATTCAATGGATCAGGCAGAGACTATCTGGGTCTTTTTGTCATCCACCTCTTTTTGCTCAGCATGCTCACCTTGGGCCTCTACTCCCCATGGGCCTGGGTCAGGCTTTTCAAGCTAAGGGCATCGCATACCGTCATCAACGGAAAAGAGGTCACCTTTATTGGGTCAGGCCTTAAACTCTTCGGCATTTGCCTGCTGAATGCCCTTTTGACGATCATTACACTCGGGATCTACTCTCCCTGGGCTATCTGCAGGATCTCGAAATGGAAGGCCGAGAATACATTGGTGGGCGGCAAACAGAGCGACTTTGTGGGCACAGGGGGGAGACTCTTTGTTTTTTATCTAATACATTTCATGATACTGCCGATGCTGACCCTTGGGATCTACTATTTCTACGGCATCTACAGGTATTATGCGTGGAAAGAAGAGCATATGAAATATGGGGGAGAGAAAACCTCCTTTGGCTCTGGTTTTTGGGGCCTGCTGAAAATATTCCTCGCCTCCTCGATGGTCTGGCTCCTGATGCCAATTGCTGCCCAGTTTTTGGCCCTGCCTTCAATTGATTTGCTTGCGCTAATTACGCTTATTCTCTTGGCTCCTTGGTTTATTTGTATGTTTTTCAGATGGCAGATCAGAGGTCTCGCAGTGGGCAATGAGGAGGGTGTTCAACACTTCCCGCCTCTCAAGACGCGCTTTCTATTGGTAGCCGTTATCATCCTTATAGAACTCCTTTTTCTTGTTGCAGCCGGTCTATTTATCAGGGACCGGTATAAAATGCATCTGCCGGAGATGAGCACTCTGACCCAATTTCTTGAAATGAAGGCAAAAGACCTGAGAATGCCAAAGGACATAAGGGTGCCAATAAAAACACCTTCCCATCTAATTACCCCAAAGCCCGGCACAAAAGCTCTTCCCAAAAAAGCACCGCCTAAGAAAGCCCTTGCCCCCAAACTCGCCAAGAAGCCCTTGCCCGAAAAACCTTCAAGCAAGAAACCCCGTGTACCATCACTACCTGCGCCGGCTGAGAAGCCGGTTTTAGAGTCTAAGGACTATGATAGGGAGATAAGAGAATTTGACGAATTTATTAGGCAGTACAGACAAAACGCAGACTTCTATTATGGCCGTGGCTGTCTATATGAACGAAAGGGGGCCTTTAAGAAGGCAGAGAAGGACTTTACAAAGGCAATTAATATCAACTATCGTTATAAGGATGCCTACTATAATAGGGGATTGGTTTTTGTAAAGATGAAGAAATACGGCCTGGCCGTTAAGGATTTTGATAAGGCGATAGAACTGGACTCACGTGCTGTTGATGCCTATTCCAACAGGGGAAACGCCAATTATCAGTTGGGCAAAACTGATCTCGCCATAAATGACTACAACGAGGGCCTAAAAATTAATCCCGATGATGCCGATCTCTATTATAACAGGGGGGTAGTCTATCTTTCAAAGGGACTCAAATCAAAGGCCGGCATGGATTTCAAAAAAGCCGCCATGTTAGGGCACAGATTGGCCTCGGAAATGATATCAAAACAGGAATAGGGGAATTTGGAATTTATCCCAAATGGGACACAGATCTGATCAGGTGGGCGTAGATAGATAACAAAAACAAAAAGATGAAAGAAATGATGAAAGAGAAACATTATGGCCCGGTGCTGTTCATTCCGGGTGAAAACCGTGGGAGATATCCCAATTGCCATTCCGTTTATATAGAAGGCAACAAGATATTGATTGATCCTGCTTCGGATAGGGAGCGACTCATTCAACTCAAGGAAAATCCCGGGGTCGAAGCGGTCTGGCTTACCCACTGGCACGAAGATCATTTCATGCATTTAGATCTATTTGATGACATCCCCATATTTGTTTCAGAGCAGGACGCACCACCCCTTTCGGATCTCGAAATCTTTATGGACTCCTATGGAATGGATGATGAGCATGAACGCGAGTACTGGCGTCCCATACTAAAAAAAGAGTTCCATTTCAAGCCGCGCAGGCCGAAATATTTCCTGCAGGGTGGGGATATTATTCATCTGAAAACCGGGAAGGTTGAAGTTATAAGTACGCCGGGTCATACACCGGGTCACCTTTCCTTCTTTTTCCCAGGTCCCGGAGTATTGCTCTTGGGCGACTACGATCTTTCAAGGTTCGGGCCATGGTATGGTGATCTCAATTCGAGCATCCACGAAACCATAGACTCGGTAAAGCGTTTGAGAAATGTCCCTGCCAAGGTATGGCTTGCATCCCACGAGGCCGGCATATTTGAGGAGGAGCCCGGAATTAGATGGGATCAATATTTGGCTGTTATCACTGAGAGGGAGGAAAAGCTCAAGGACCTGTTAAAGACCGCCCGGACCTTAGAACAAATTGTGGCAGGGTGTATAATCTATGGCAGCCCAAGGGAACCTAAGATGTTTTTTGAGCTTGGAGAACGAGGTCACATGAAAAAGCACCTGGAAAAGCTTATGAAAGAAGGCCAGGTGGTGAGAGATGGAGAGTACTATTCGGCATCTCAATGATCTGTTAATCGCGAGTTGAGGTATTGGTAGCCGTTAACGGCTTGAAACTTGAAATTTCTTTGGTTAGA
>CAZFSF010000139.1:0-3880 GCA_964522045.1 uncultured Desulfobacteraceae bacterium | reverse complement strand
CTCGGCGAACCCTGCGACATTGACGCCCCGGTGGTCAACTGTTTTACCTTCGGAAAATCTGCGCGGCATACAGTGGCCCAGGGTTTTGCCAGGATGGTCACAAAAGATGAAGCCCGCAACATAATGAATGAAGCTGAAGAGGCAGGTCTTGTCCACAAGGCCTTTCATCCTGGTGCAAAGGTATCACGTCCTGAAACAAGCATCTGCAATTGCTGTAAAGACTGCTGCGACACATTGCATCTATGGCGGGATGGTGCATTCCCCTTGGTCAATTCCACCTACTACCTTTCCGTAATCGACCAGGATGTCTGTTCGGGTTGCGGGGTCTGCGTAGAACGGTGTCCTACGGACGCGATCGAACTGAACGACAATGGTACGGCTGAACGGGATAAAAACTCCTGCTTCGGTTGCGGCATTTGCGCTCGTTTCTGTCCCGAGGAAGCCATATCCCTGAAAGAGGGGTTACGACGGGTTTCCGTTCTTCCACCAAGACTGCGCCGGTCGAATTAAGGATGAGGACCGCGTAAAAAATAAAAGGGGCATTCCATTATATTAAAAAATGGAATACCCCTTTTTAAAAATAGAAATATCAACCTAAGCCACAGTTACATTTACAGCGGCAGGGCCTTTTTCCCCTTGCTCTATGTCAAAGGTAACTCGGTCGCCTTCCTCAAGAGACTTGAAACCGCTTCCATTGATCCCCGTATGGTGAACAAATACATCAGGACCATCTTCCTGCTCAATAAAACCATAACCTTTGCTGTTATTAAACCACTTTACAGTTCCACTTGCCATAGTGACACCCTCCTTTCAAAAAATTCTCGTAGTTCCAAACATCGGGTTGCCACTTTTACAAATGGATCTTCCCTTCAGAACTAAACCGGCCCGCCAAATAAAGACGGACACCTATCAGGTCATATGTTAACATACTTTTGACAAAGATCAAGCAAATAAACGCCTTTCTCCACAGACTTGGATGACAACACGATCTCACAGCCCGTTTTTCCCTTAAATTTTCAGGGCCTCCTCAAATCCCCCTCTCACGGCCTCTGTAATTTTCCTCGGCTCTTTTGCATCACCTATGGTGATTACATGGCAACCGATCTCTTTCAGATCCCCGGAAAAATCGTTAACAGACGAGACGCCGACAGCCATGATTACCGTGTCGGCAGGGATCGACTCCTCCCCCCTATCGGTTTTTACCAGGATTGAATCATCCCTGATCTCCTGGAGCAGGGTATTGGGACGCAGATTAACGCCCATGAGCCTCAAACTTTCGATGAGGGACCAGCGGGCGGTGCGGCCAACATTGTCTGCAAAACGGGGGAGCATGTCGATGACCGTTACCCTTCTTCCCGGAGCGTGGAGGAGTTCAGTGGCAAAGTCCGGATTCTCGGCAGTATGATACATCAGGAAGGTGAATGTATTCGGGTCCGGGGCCGCCATTTCGGCCACAAAAAGGGCGGTTTCACACCCGGTGGCACTCCCTCCCACCACGACAACATCCTCTCCGATATTCCAGACTTTCTCGGCAAGGACATCCCAGGCATCCACGACGTGAGGCTTGTCAATTCCCGGCACATCAATACTGATCGGTTTGGCCCCTGAGGCGATTATTAGAAGATCCGGTCTCTCTTCCCTTACCATTTCCGTAGTGAGAAGGGTGTTGAGATTGACCTTGACGCCCCCATGCGCCATCCTCCCTTTCATGCTCTCTATCAGTCTCTGAAATTCCGCCTTCCCCGGCGGTGTCTTTGCCAGATTTACCTGTCCTCCAAGCTGACCATCCCTTTCATAAAGGGCTACGTCATGACCTCTTTCCGCCGCAGTGAGGGCAAATTCCATTCCTGCAGGACCTCCTCCCGCCACCATGATTTTCTTAAACTTACCCCCCTGCCCCTCCTTGAAAAAACCTTCATTCCCTGCCCTGGGGTTGAGAATACAGGTCACTGGCGTACCCGCGAATATAGAATCAAAACACCCCTGATTACAGGCAATGCAGGGGATAATCTGGTCTAATCTCCCTTCCTTCACCTTATTGGGAAGTTCCGGATCTGCGATAAGGGGCCTCCCCCAGCATATCATGTCACACGCCCCGGACCGGAGCGCCCTCTCGGCAACATGGGGGTCACCAAGACGGTTTGAGGCAAAGACAGGGACACTCACCTTCTCTTTGATACCGCGGGAGAGGTATAAAAAGCCTCCTGGAGGCACATTGGAGGTAAGCTGCGGTATCTTGGTTTCGTGCCACCCGCCGGTCACATTGATGGCATCAACCCCCGCCTTCTCAGCCTCTGCGGCAAAGAGTGCTGATTCCCTATTGGTATTCCCTCCCTCCATAAAGTCATTCCCGGCAATCCGGATGCCAAGGGCCAGTTCCTTCCCAATGGCTTTCCTCACCTTCCTTATGACCTCAAGACCGAAGCGCATCCTGTTCTCGACGGTGCCCCCATAAACGTCAGTGCGCTTGTTGGTAATAGGGGAGAGAAATTCGCTGATGAGATAGCCGGTGCATGCCAAGACCTCCACAAAATCGAAACCCGCCTCCTTCGCCCGCCTCGATGCCTGGGCGTAGGCCTCTTTTACCTCTTCAATATCCTCATCTGTCATTTCCCTCGGGGTTTCATGGGTGAGTCTGCTCGCTATAGGGGAAGGTGCAATCGGGGTCATTCCTGTCAGGAATGAAAAGGTATAACGCCCCATATGGAGGAGCTGGGTTGCAACCTTGACATCCGTTTCCCGGTGCAGCTCATCAATGAACAAACCCAATGGCTCCACATAACTGTCATCAAAAAGCCCGGACATAAAAGGAGCGCTCCCGACCCTGTCAATAGCGACCGGACCGATGGTCAAAAGGCCTACGCCTCCCTTAGCCCTCTCCCTGTAAAAGGCCCTGTAGCGCTCATTAAAGGAATAGTCTGTGCTATAAGCGAGACCCATGGAAGGCATCACGGTCCTGTTTTTTATTTTTAGCTTATTGATGGTAATCGGCTCGAACAGTCTTCTAAACTCCATGTTTCTACCCTCTTTCAGAGTTTTACCCCTAATCTCGGCCCACTATGGCGATACTACAGACATTCTGGGGCGGAAATCCACCTAAGTTATGTGTCAAGCCGTAACGGGGGTTTTCGATCTGCCGGTCCCCTGCGCGTCCTAAGAACTGGAGATACATTTCGTATAACATGCGAAGTCCTGAGGCCCCAATAGGGTGGCCGAAGCACTTGAGACCGCCGTCCACCTGGGCCGGAATCTTGCCATCCCTGTTATAAAAACCGTCTAAGACATCCTGGCAGGCCTTCCCCCTTTCGGAGATGTGCAGGTCTTCGTAGGTAACCAGTTCCGTAATGGAGAAGCAGTCATGAAGCTCCATCATGCTGATCTCTTCTCGGGGGTTGGTAATCCCCGCCTCCTGATAAGCCCTGGTACTGCATCGATCCGTGGTCATAAAGTGATCACCATCCCATTCATTAAAGCCCATCTCCTCTCCACTGCTAAGTGATAATTGCAAGGCCTTGACCGTAACCGGATTCTTAATCCCCATATCCTTGGCCTTTTCCACCGTCGTTACGATAGCGCATGCCGAGCCGTCGCTCACTCCACAACAGTCAAAGAGCCCTAAAGGATGTGCGATGATGGGGGAGGCCATTACCTGGTCAATGGTTACCGGCTTCCTGAGATGGGCCTTTGGGTTGAGCGCCCCATTTTCATGGCTCTTCACAGAGACCTGGGCCATGGCCCTTTTGATATCCTGATCGGGGATCTTATACTTGGCCCCATAGGCGGTGGCCAACTGTGCAAAGACGCCTGGCGCCGTCATGTTGGGATACCAGAGCCAGCTCAGGGATCCGAAGTTGGAGCCGGGATTGGGCAGGCCCCCGTA
>CAZFSF010000138.1:0-7021 GCA_964522045.1 uncultured Desulfobacteraceae bacterium | reverse complement strand
AGCATCAAGTATCCGGTATCCAGGAACGCGAAGCTTCTTCACAATACCATGACGCATCGGGCAAGGCAATCCGGTTTCTATTCAAAATCGAAATGAATTCCCTTGAATTCCCTTGACCCTTTGGTTGTAGTTACTCTATATTTCATCACAGTTATGGTCTGGCACAACATAAACTAAGGTGGGCACCATTTAAGCGCCCCCTGACATAATCGTTAACCACAAATATAAGGAGATTTAACATGGATGTTTTTTTAGAAGACGGGCCCAAAAACCCGCTTAAAGTTCAGGACAATACTTTCAGAGACGGCCATCAGTCATTATTGGCCACAAGGATGAGGACCGAGGACATGATCCCAATCGCCGAAAAGATGGACAGCGTGGGGTTCTGGGCCATGGAGGTATGGGGAGGGGCAACTTTCGATACCATGCACCGTTTTTTGGGTGAAGATCCCTTTGAACGGATAAGGACCTTGAAAAAATACATAAAGAAAACACCCTTTTCTATGCTGTTAAGAGGGCAAAACCTTGTGGGGTATCGGAATTACGCGGACGATGTAGCCAGGTTATTCGTGGATAAGTCGTGTGAGGCCGGTATGGATGTTTTTCGGGTCTTCGATGCTCTCAATGATTTCCGCAATTTCGAGACCGTTGTGGAGCGGATCAAGGCCAATGGCAAGCACTTCCAGGGGACCATCTGCTACTCGTTAACCGAAAGACGTATGGGTGGCGATGTGTTTAACCTGGAATTTTATGTCAAAAAGGGGAAAGAAATCCAGGAGATGGGGGCCGACAGCCTATGTCTGAAGGATATGGCCGGTATCATGGCCCCCTTCGATATAGCCAAGATTATTATGGCCCTCAAGAAAGAGATTACCATCCCGATTCACCTCCACACCCACTATACCAGCGGCATGGCCTCAATGATCTATTTGGAGGCCATAAAGGCGGGGGTGGACATCGTGGATACCTGCCTGGCCCCCTTTGCGCTGAGGACGTCACAGCCCGCTATTGAGCCCATCGCTGCAACCCTGTACGGGACCACACGGGATACGGGATTTGACCTGAGTCTCCTGCTGGAATTGGGGGATTATATGGAGAGCATTGCCCCCAAGTACCGGGACTATCTGGCAAAGAATAAGATGTCGGTGATCGATACAAGGGTACTGGCCCACCAGGTCCCCGGAGGGATGATCTCCAATTTGGTGAGCCAGCTTACCCAGGCAAAGGCCTTAGACAGGTTGGCGGAAGTTTATAAAGATGTAGCGGTGACCCGGAAGGAATTAGGCATGCCTCCTTTGGTTACTCCCACCAGCCAGATCGTAGGGGTTCAGGCCGTGTTGAACGTTCTGTTTGGGAGATACAAGATGGTTACAAACGAGGTCAAAGACCTGGCCTATGGCCTCTATGGCAAGACTCCTGTGCCGGTAGACCCGGAGGTCCGGAAAAAGGTGCTGAAAGGTTATAAGCGTGGTGAAACGCCGGTAACCGGCCGTGCTGCCGATTACTTAGAGCCTGAATTAGAAGAAGACAGAAAGAAGATAGGAGACTTGGCCAAAGACGATTTTGACCTGCTCATCTATGCCCTCTATCCAACCTCGGGAGAGCAGTTCCTTAAATGGAAGTATGGCTTGGAAGAGAGACCGCCCGAGGTCAAGCCAAAGACATTGGAGGATATCCGGAAAGAGGATGAGGCCATGGCCGCGGCGATAGAGCAGGTGTGCAAGACCATGTAACCGCTGTAACAGTTCAAAGGTTTCGGTGGGTTGGCAGCAAAGGAGAACGATTGTTTGTAACGCTTGAAGGGATAGAGGGGTGCGGGAAGTCTACCCAGGCCAGGCGGCTTGTGGATCGACTTGAGGGGGCAGGAATTTCATCCATCCTTACCTTAGAGCCGGGTGGTACCCCCATCGGGAAGGAGATCCGGCGTATTCTTCTGGACTCCAAAAATCAGGATCTCTCTCCTTTATCGGAACTCTTGCTCTATGAGGCGGACAGGGCGTTGCACATGGAAAGGGTAATCAAACCGGCCCTGGATAAAGGGAAGTGGGTGGTGTGTGACCGGTTTTTTGATGCAACGACTGCTTACCAGGGTTATGCCCGGGGGCAGGACAGTGAGCTTATCAAATTGCTGAATGAAAAGGCCTCTCTCGGTATCCGGCCTGACATTACATTCCTGATTGATTGCCCCGTAGAGGTTGGGCTGGATCGTGCCCTGAAACGAAACAAAATCATGAAACAGGATGATCAGGACCGGTTTGAAAAGGAGGAGATGAATTTCCACGCGGCTGTGCGGGAAGGGTATCTCTCTATCGCAAAAAACGAACCTGCACGATTTGTGGTAGTGGATGGCACCCTTGGGGAGAATGAGTTAGAAGAGGCAATTTTCACGCACTTAACCGAGCATAACCTATGCTTTTTTCAGAGATAATAGGCCAGGAAAAGGCCAAGCGGTTTTTGAAACGTGTAATGTCTGAGGAAAGGATTCCCCATGCCTATCTTTTTACAGGGATTCCGGGGATAGGGAAAACAAGCATGGCTAAGGCCTTGACAATGGCCCTGAATTGCCATGAACCAACAGATTTTGATGGTTGCGGCGGGTGTCCCTCCTGTCGTCGGTTATTGGGAGGAAACTTCCCAGACTTCATACACATAAAGCCGGATGGTCAAAATATAAAAATTGAGCAGATTCGAGAGTTAAACCGGAGACTCAGCTTTGCCCCGGTGTCAGCCAAGCACAGGGTGTGTGTGCTTCAGCAGGCCGAGGCAATGACCGGTGAGGCAGCCAATTCCTTTCTGAAAACATTGGAAGAACCTCCTCCCGGCAATATCCTGATCCTTAATGCGAGAGAGCCGCTCGATTTATTGCCCACGATCGTATCCCGCTGCCAGAGGGTCCCTTTTCAGCCTCTGCCCGTTCAGGCGATGACTGATTGGCTCGTCAAGGAAAAGGATATAGATAGGCAAAGAGCGAAAATTGCAGCAAAGGGATCTTCCGGGAGTTTAGGAAGCGCCCTCAGAATGTGCGAGGAGATTTTTTTAAAAATGAGGGAGGAGTGGCTCTCAGTGCTCCTGAAATTGCCTCGGTTTTCAAAGGGAGAAGCGCTGGAAATGGCCTTTGAATCGGCAAGCAGAAATAAGCGGGGAGGAATAGGTGGCTTTGACGCAGAGGAACCTGGCCTGTTGGAGATGCTCGCCGTCTGGGGGTGCTGGTACAGGGATCTTCTGTTAGTAAAAGTTGGAGGACCCGCACGCCTGATCATTAATGTGGATTTTTCAGATAAGTTTAAAAACTTCGCTGAAAACTTTAGGAGAGCCGATCTGATAGAGAGCCTTTTTGTGGTGAACCAGGCCATAAAGGATCTGCGCAGGATGCGTAATGCTGCACTGGTAATGGAGCATGCGGTCCTTAGACTCCAGAGACTTGCGGGGACTGGGTATTAGGTATTGGGTATTGGGAGATTGTTCGATCAGAAGTATGTCTTAGAAACATCTATATTCTGTTGCCTTTTGTGAAGGTTGCTTAAGATGAGCAAAATAGTTGGTATTCAATTCAGGGTCCGTGGAAAAGTGTATGACTTTGCGTCGGGCCACTTTGTTCTTAAGGAAGGGGACAAGGTAATGGTGGTAACCGAGAACGGACCTGCCATCGGCTCCGTTTGTACAAAACCTCGAAACAGGGCGGAGGGCGGCCCAAATCGGAAACTTAAAACAATATTTCGTCTCGCTACCAAAGAAGAGATTGATAGGTATGAAAAAAGCTGCAACTTAGAAAGGGAGGTAAGTGAATATTGTTACCAAAAAGTAAAGGAACGATCTCTGCCCATGTGTCTTGTTTCGGTGGAAAGGCGCTTTGACGGCAGCAAAGTTATTATCTATTTTACCGCAGATGGAAGGGTGGATTTCCGGCAATTAGTAAAGGATTTGGTAGGCAAATTCAGGACCAGGATTGAGATGAGACAGATCGGGGTCCGCCACCAGGCAAAGATGGTAGGTGGGTTAGGGAGTTGTGGACGTCCCTTATGTTGTTCTGCCTTTCTGAACAGCTTTGACCCGGTAACCATAAAGATGGCCAAAAAACAAAACATCTCCCTCAATCCTAACAAAATATCCGGGATGTGCGGCAGGCTTATGTGTTGCCTCACCTACGAATATGAGTATTATGCCAAGATCAAGAAAAAGCTCCCCAAGATCGGCAAGAGGGTTATGACAGAAGGGGGAGAAGGGAAGATAATCCGTCAGAACGTACTAAAAGAAACATTGACAGTGGTGCTCGATTCAGAAAATGAAATTGAGGTCCAGGCTAAAGATATAACCCGGAGCCCCGGGTTATCGAGGGAGAGAGTTGGTTCAAAAAGGGGTACCCATTCTCGAATTCAGGATAAAAAGTAGTATAAAAGGAGTAACCATTAAAACATTGTCTAAACAATTCTACGTAACAACACCCATATATTATGTGAATGCGGAACCTCATATAGGGCATGCCTATTCGACCATCGTAGCTGATGTCTTAAACAGGTTTCATATGATTTCCCCCATGGAAACGTTCTTTCTCACAGGGACGGATGAACATGGGGACAAGATCGTTGCGGCCGCTGAAAAGTCCGGCCAATCTCCCAAGGAATACGTTGATCGGATCAGCGGAATGTTCAAGAGCCTATGGCCCAAATTGAACATTTCATACAACGAGTTCATTCGAACCACGGATCAGTATCACCAGGAAACTGTGAGATTGATTCTGAGCCGGGTCAAAGAAAAGGGGGACATCTACTTCAGCGAGTATGAGGGGCGCTATTGCCTTGGCTGCGAACGTTTTTATACGGATAGAGAGTTGGTGGACGGGAAGTGTCCCGACCACCAGACCGAACCTCAAGTAATCAAGGAAGCCAACTATTTCTTTCGGATGAGCAACTATCAAGATTGGCTTATCGAGCATATCAACCAGCATCCTGATTTCATAAGACCGGAAAGATACAGGAACGAAGTCCTCTCATTCTTAGCCGAGCCCCTGGAAGACCTTTGCATATCCCGGCCCAAATCCAGGCTTACATGGGGGATTACCCTTCCATTTGATGATGATTTTGTTACCTATGTCTGGTTTGACGCGCTCATCAACTATGTGTCGGCGTTAGGATATCCGGAAGGCGATCGGTTCAGAAAGTTCTGGCCCTGCGCCCAACATGTTATTGCCAAAGATATTTTAAAGCCTCATGGCATCTACTGGCCCTGTATGCTCAAATCGGCGGGGATCGAACCTTATCAGCATCTCAACGTCCATGGATACTGGAACGTGAGTCAGGGAAAGATGTCCAAAAGTTTGGGGAATGTTGTCAGTCCCCTCGAGTTGGTAGATGTTTACGGCCTTGACCCATTCAGATATTTCCTCTTGAGAGACATGGCCTTCGGGCTTGATTCCGCTTTTAGTGAAGAGGCATTAGTGTCACGGCTCAATGCTGACCTTGCAAATGATCTCGGGAACCTGATCAGCCGGAGTCTCACTATGGCGCAACAATATTTCAAAGGAGACCTGCCTGAACCAGGCCCTTCCCAGGAGGCGGATGAAGAGCTGAAGAGAAGTGCCCTTGAACTAATTGACATATATGAGGGATTGATGAAGGACCTGGCCTTACACAAGGCCCTGATGGCGATATGGGAGGTCATCGGCAGGGTAAACAGATACATCGATTCCATGGCACCCTGGGTGCTGGCAAAGTCTGACAGGGAACGACTTGCAACTGTAATCTGTCATATCTTTGAAACCCTGAGGATTATCGCCGCGCTCCTCTGGCCCTTCATGCCCGGGTCTGCTGAAAAGATCCAGGAGCAGTTAGGCCTTTCGAAGAAAGGGAAGGATTTTATCCTGGAAGAAATCAGGAGATGGGGCATAGAAAGACCTGTGCGGAAGATTACCAAGGCGCCTGCCCTGTTTCCACGCATTGAGAAAGAGAAGAAAGAGAAGGAATCAAAGCAGTCGGCGCCTCTTAAGAGAAAAGCCCCGAGCCTTCCCTTAATTTCATTTGAGGACTTTCAAAAAATCGACCTCCGGATTGGGAAAATCAAGGAGGCCGAGGCCATACCGGGTTCCAAGAAACTTATCAAATTGAGGGTGGATATAGATATAGGTGAGGAACGGACTGTTGTGGCCGGTCTGAAGGGCCACTATACTGAAGAGGACCTCATCGGGACAGAGATATTGTTAGTGGCTAACCTTGCCCCGGTTAAATTAATGGGTGTTGAGTCTCACGGTATGCTGTTGGCTGCCAGCGACGGGGCCGGCCTCCATCTTCTAATTCCGGATGCCAGCGCCGTACCGGGGAGCAAAGTGAGGTAGTAGCTCAACCCCTCTCGATTTCATGGCGGATGACCGCATTATCGTAAGCAGTAAGCACATCCTTTTCTCTCAGGGTTGCAATTACCTTTTTCCCGTTGTCTCCTGCAACCACCGGAAGTTGGGAGATCCCCCGTTCGCTCATGATATGCAAGGCGTGCTGGATGTTATCCTCCGGGCTGATAGTGGTCAGGTCTGTCGTGGCTACATCTTTGGCAATAATGAGATAGTGTGCCTCTTCTTCTCCTAAGAGGGGCCGGATGTCCCTAAAGGAGATGATCCCGGTCAATTCGCGGTTTTCATTGACCACATGGAGATAGGCAACATCCTTAATCTTAAAGGTGTTGATCAGGTTTATCAGGGCCATCCCCTCGGGCACAGTGGTAACGTCCCCTTCCATGATCTGTTTGACTTTCAAGGCCTTCAGTATATTCTGTTCCAACCCGCCGGAAATATCGATGCCCCTTCTCAGCAGCTTGACCGTATAGATTGAGCCGTTTTTCAATGATATGGCCACGACTGTACTCAGGATGCAGGTAATCATCATCGGAAGAATGATCTTATAGTTGCCTGTCATCTCAAAAATAATCAGAATGGCCGTAATCGGGGCATGGGTTGTGCCTGCTACGAGCGCACCCATACCGACAAGGGCATAGGCAGCGGGTGAAGCAGTAATACCCGGAAACAGGATATTTA